>NZ_PDYS01000010.1:0-128390 GCF_002743155.1 Sporosarcina sp. P1 | reverse complement strand
TATATGACGTACTATAACCATTATCGCGGGCAGTGGAACTTGAAAAAGCTGCCGCCTGCAGAATACAGACGACAGCTTCAACAAGCAGCTTAGGCTTTTTTTATAATTGTCCTTTACAAAGGGTACATTTTAAAATAGGGCTGGGGATTTTTTTGTTCGCTCTAGTAGTGTTTTTCTAGAACTTCTCACAAAAGCATCCGCAAATACTTTTCAAAATTCACTCCCGCCTCTAACGGTGTATCGTCTAACGCAGTATCTTCTATAGCGGCGAGCAAAAATTCTTTCGCAAGCGAAATCGACTGTTCCATGTCCATACCACGAAGTCGGCTGCCCATCAGTACCGATGCGAATAAATCACCAGTGCCTGAATAGCTTTTATTATTGTACGGCACTGTGGTGAAAAGAGTGTCCGTGTCGTTAATATACATATTGCCGATCGTAAATTGTCGGCTAGGTGGTTGAATGCCTGTAATGATAATTTCAGCGCCAGTTGCTTGTTGAAGCTGCTTACCCGCATCCTCTACAATCTTCAGGTAATCTTGTTCATCGACGCAGCGGTGCAATGCGTCATAACTATAACCGGTCAGCAAACAACATTCCGTAATGTTCGGCGTAATAATATCCGCTCGCGCAACGAGAACCTTCATTTGTTCAAGAAGTTCTTCGTCAAAATTATCATACGCTTTTCCATTGTCACCGAGTACCGGATCCACGAGTAATAGCGTTCGATCAGTATAAAAACTCTCGAGAAATGTAAGGATATGATGAATTTGCTCTTTGCCCGTAATATAACCGGTATGAATGCCGTCAAACGTGACATGGAGCTTCTCCCACTCCTTTGTATAGAGCGGCATGGCACTCGTCAAATCATTGCAGTAATAGCTCGGATATTCTGTTTGTGCAGTCAACATCGCAGTCGGCAGTGGACATGCCTGCACACCCATCACAGAAAGCACAGGAATCGCGGCAGTGAGTGAGCATTTACCGAATGAAGACAAATCTTGAATAATTGCAACTTTTTTCATGGGAAATCCTCCGTAAATCGCTATGTATTATTCGTATCATAGCATAAACAATGTAGTGAATTGTTGTGTGAGAACTAGTAACGACTAGTACATTACCTATCATTATGTTGAAAAAAGAGAACTATTCATCACATAATTTTTTTATATTATAGGTTACAATACCCAGTATGGAGGGTATACATATGATCAACCGAACGTTTCCAATCGTAGAGGTTACTAAAAAAAGAAAGAATATCTTCTATGTATTGAATAAAAAGATTATGTGAATATAAAATTAAACGTTCACTTTTTTATGGTATCATGGTTTAATAGTAAATAACTTACTAGTTAGAAAGTGAGGAGAGAGAGTCAAAGAATCAATAGGTACTTCAATTAAATGGTGAATTCTTTATGAGATGATTTCTGATAAAAGGGGGGCGATTTAATAAAAGAATTAATCTACCGCTCCAATCAACATAAATTGTAAGCGGTTTCAAAATTAAGGGAAACAGGAATTAGTCTCTAAACAAATCCATAAAACCACTTGAGAAACAGAAAGCACTTTTATTAACTGAAAATTTCATGAAAAAAGGGAGATGGGGAATATGAAAAAAATCAAAATGATGATCCTACTACTAGCTGCATCTGTGCTAGTACTTGCTGCTTGTGGTAATGAAGACGAAAAGACGTCAGAAAATACTGGCGATCAAGGCTATAAACTAGTCAATGAAGGAAAATTCACATTTGCTGCAAGTGGAGTGTACAAACCGTTTAGTTTTGAAGAAGACGGTAAACTTACAGGCTTTGATATAGAAATTGGAAATGCGCTTGCAGAGAAAATGGGACTTGAAGCGAATCCAGTGACCAATCCATTTGAAACGATTTTACAAGGATTAGTTGGGAATAAGTTTGACGCAATTATTGGTTCTATGGCTTATACAAAAGAACGGGCAAAACAAGCGGACTTCACTGAGCCTTATTATTATTCAGGAGGGATGATTTTCGTTGCCAAGGATAACGACGAAATTACATCTCCCGAAGACTTAGATGGAAAGAAAATTGGAGTAGTAGCCCAGTCCACATATGAAGAGCCAGCTAAAGAATTATCGGATGATATCCAGTATTACAGCAGTGATGTAGTTGCATTAAAAGATTTAACAGTGAAAGGTCGCTTAGATGCAGTTATTACAGCGGACATCGTTGGATATGAAGCGATCGACAACGGATTTGAAGTCAAAGAGGTCGACAAGCCGATGTGGGTAGAACAACCTTCCATCGCTGTGAATAAAGAAAATCCAGAATTAACAAAAGCGCTGGATCAAGCATTACAAGAAATGATTGACGATGGGACGTATGAGAAAATCTCAGATAAATGGTTCGGTCGCAACTTACTTGATATTGATTTAGAAGGCGTGGAATTATTGGAATAAAACAAATCTCCACTTATTTTTTAGAAAGTTGGTGTGCCGGTGCCTGAGTTTTTACTAACATTTTATGACGTATTCCAAAATACGTACAAAGGATTTTTACAAGCAGGTCTACTAACAATCGAAATCACGGCCATTGCAATCGTAATCGGAACGGTGTTAGGTGTCATCTTCGCACTGATGAAGATTTCAAACTCAAAAGTATTGCAGATGATTGCCAATATTTATATTACGCTAATTCGAGGAACGCCGTTAATTGTTCAGATTATGTTTCTATACTTCGGTATCACATCGATCATCGTGTTAGATAACTTCTGGGCAGGTGCTATTGCATTAGGAGTCCATAACGGTGCATACATTGCGGAAATTTTCCGTGGATCTATTCAAGGAATTGACAAAGGACAACGTGAGGCAAGTCTTGCACTGGGTATGAATAGTTCATTGACGATGAGAAGAATCGTATTCCCGCAAGCTTTACGCCGTGCGATTCCACCGCTCGGCAATCAATTTATCATCACATTGAAAGATTCATCTTTAGTCTATGTGATTGGTGTATCTGAATTATTTGGTTTGGCCAATCGAGTGGCTGCGTCTAATTTCAAACAATTTGAAACGTTTCTCGTAGTCGGTCTTTATTATCTACTTCTCGTTCTGATTTTCAGCGCTCTATTAAAATGGTATGAGAACAAATTGGATGTGGATAAATAATGGGGGCGAATACGATGATTAAAGCAGAAAATATTCATAAGTCATTTGGAGAGTTAAAAGTGTTAAAAGGGATCGATATGGAAGTGCGCCGTGGAGAAGTAGTCGTTCTCATAGGAGTCAGTGGATCAGGAAAAAGTACCTTTTTACGGTGTTTAAACTTTTTGGAATTGGCGAATGAAGGCGTAATTACAATTGATGGAAAGCAAGTTAATCAGAAGAAAGATAACTTAGCCAAGATCCGAGCGGAAGTGGGAATGGTATTTCAACACTTTAATTTATTCCCACACAAAACCGTATTGGAGAATGTAATGGAAGCGCCTTTGATGGTCAAAAAAATGGACAAAGTACAAGTGAAGAAAATGGCACATGAAATATTAAAAAAGGTAGGGCTATCCGAAAAAGCAGATGTCTATCCGAATAAATTATCTGGTGGTCAAAAACAACGTGTTGCGATCGCTCGAGCGCTTGCTATGGAACCGAAAGTACTATTATTCGACGAACCGACTTCTGCTTTAGACCCCGAACTTGTCGGGGAAGTGCTGCAAGTCATGCAAAACTTAGCGGAGGAAGGAATGACGATGATCGTCGTTACACACGAAATGAAGTTCGCGAAGAACGTTGCAGACCGAGTGATTATGCTAGACGAAGGAGTCATCATCGAGGATTCCGATCCCGATACGTTTTTTAATCGCTCGACAAATGAACGGACACTGCAATTTCTAGAAATGGTAGACGTGTAAGAACAGTTAAAAATCTTAATTCTGAGTTCACAAGAGGTACTAGGTCCCCGAACATGTTTGAAGTGTTCAACGTCCTGGTGCCTCTTTTTTAGATTCGATAGCTTTTCTGCTCTCGTCAAGTTTGTACGTATGAGATTTCCCGGGAAACGTGGAAACTTTCAAAATACGTATACAACCTACTAGTCGGCTCACTGATCATAGGAAGGATACCGATTTCCAACCGAAGTATAGGTGTTTATTTTTCCTAGTTGTGGTCATACTGTCAGTAGATAATGGAAAGCACTTTGTCGAGGAGGAATATTGTGGACAAGAAACAACATAAACAGAAGAAAGCTCAAATGGAAGAGCGCGAAACACTTACGACACGCCAAGGGCACCCTGTGCATGATAATCAAAATATCAAGACCATTGGCGACCGTGGCCCTGCTACGCTTGAGAATTATCACTACATTGAAAAAATCTCTCACTTTGATCGTGAGGAAATACCTGAACGAGTGGTCCATGCACGAGGATCGGGTGCGTTTGGTTATTTTGAAACATACGGGAAAGTTGGTAATGAGCCAGTTGAAAAGTACACGCGTGCTAAAGTCTTTTCGGGTGCTGGAAAAAGAACACCTCTTGTCGTGCGCTTTTCTACTGTAGCAGGAGGTAAAGATTCGCCTGAAACTGCACGAGATCCTCGAGGATTTGCGGTTAAGATGTATACAGAAGATGGCAACTGGGATTTAGTGGGGAATAATTTGAAAATATTTTTCATTCGAGATGCGATGAAGTTTCCAGATATGATTCATGCATTTAAAGCCGATCCTGCTTCCAATATTCCGCATCCACAACGCATGTTTGATTTTGTCTCCCGATCGCCAGAATCCATTCATATGATTACGTTTTTGTTCTCGCCATGGGGAATTCCTGCAACGTATCGTCACATGCAAGGCTCTGGTGTGAATACATACAAGTGGGTCAACGACAAGGGAGAATCGGTTTTAGTAAAGTATCATTGGGAGCCGAAGCAAGGCATACGTAATTTAACTCAAGAAGATGCTGATGCCATTCAGGCAAAAAACGTTGCACATGCGACGCAAGATTTATCCGAAGCTATCGAACGTAGAGAATATCCTGAGTGGGAGCTATTTGTGCAAATTATGGAAGACGGATACCATCCGGAATTGGATTTTGATCCGCTTGATAATACAAAGCTTTGGCCGGAAGAACAGTTTCCTTGGCTAGCTGTAGGTAAAATGGTATTGGATCGTAACCCTGAGGATTTCCATATGGACATTGAGCAAGCGGCTTTCGGAACTGGCGTACTCGTAGATGGAATGGATTTTTCCGATGACAAAATGCTTCAAGGCCGTACATTCTCATATTCTGATACGCAACGTTACCGTATCGGCACGAATTATCTCCAGTTACCTGTAAATGCACCAAAAAAAGAAGTGCGGACAAATCAGCAACGTGGTCAAATGGATCATCGCGCCGCCTGCGAGTCAGGAGAAAATCCACATATCAATTATGAACCATCCATGCTCGGTGGATTTCAGGAAGCAAAAAGGGAAAACTGGCTTCCACATAGACCTACGTACAATGCAGCAGCGATGAGCGCGCCGATTGACCGACCGAATAATTATGGACAGGCAGGCGAGACGTTCCGCCAGTTTGAGAAGTGGGAACGAGAGGAATTAATCAAAAACCTTTCAGAAGCGCTAGCAGTGTGTGATGTACGCATACAAAAAGCGATGATCGAACACTTTACGCTAGCGGATTTTGAATACGGGCGTCTTGTACAAGCGGGTATTGAACAGAAAATGAAAGAACTAACAGGAGTGGCGGCAGAACCTAACGTCCCGGGTCGTGAAGCAGGTCAATCGAAATTCGGACACGGTACGCCTGACTCTAAACAGGCTGTGAAAGATGCGGTGGAAAAAGGTCGTGAAGCAGAGCCTTATTGATGAAAAGGTAAAGTCCTTTTATTCAAATCAAAATGTATTGTGAATGAAGACTGAATAGCATCTGTATAGGAAGTAAATGAGGTTATGCAAGCACCTACATTTATGTCTTATATAGATGTTTTTTCAATTTCATTTTTTATTTTGACGGTTTTATGTTGATTTCAACAAAGCAAATAACAGAGTAGTTAGAAAATTCGGCGGAGAAATGATATACTTTATTTTAAGAAGTGTCTAGAAGAGATTGCGCCACATGATCAACTTGTGCAAGAGATGAAAGAGGAAGTAGGTTAGAATACTAGTTTTCATGATCAAAACATCAGTGACAACCCGCTAAAAAGATTGGGAGGTGAAGTTGTGAATAAGTCCTTTTGGATTCCGTTACTAGTTTCATTTGGAACGATGATATTCCTATATGTAATAGGCTTTATAGCGAATATAGATATTCTTAAATTCACTATTTCACTTTCGCATACTGAAATTTCACTAGTACCGATTGGCGTTGGCATAGTAATGGGGTTTGTTAGTGAACGTATTATCAAATCGAAATCACATACCAATTAGTCTTATAATCTAGCCTCGAACGTAGAGTAGTAGTTAATTATTGAAATATGTAGTGGCTACCCGTTGTACAAGAAACGAAGTAAGGGAAATAATATAATGTGTAAAAAAGGGAGCACAGTGCATGAATAATTCTCACGTAGATGAAATCAATAGTCTTTACCGAAGACTAATAGACGCATGGAACAATCGTGATGCAAAAGGAATGGCTGAACTATTTACAGAACAAGGAACTCAAATTGGTTTTGATGGCAGTAAAATGGTTGGACGACAGGAAATTTTATCGCATCTCGCATCTATCTTTGAAAAACATCCCACTGCACCTTTTGTAACGAAAGTGAAAGAAGTTCGTGCAATAGGAACTGATACCGCAATAGTACAAGCGATTGCTGGGATGATTCCACCAGGGAAAACAGATATTGAGCCCACAGTAAACGCCCTTCAAACTCTCGTCACAGTTAACAAAGACGGCAATTGGAAAGTTGAGCTCTTCCAAAATACACCTGCTCAATTTCATGGCAGACCGGAACTAGTTGAGCAAATGACAGATGAGTTAAGGCAATTAATTAAATAACGATAGTGTCATAACCGCATCATGTAATTTGGCTATGAAGTGGAGAAACTTCACTTCGCCCTAAACATATAAAAGCTTTCTCGTAAAATAAAGGAACCGGGAGATTTACATTTCCTATTCACGGTTCCACTGATGGCTAATCATTATTTTTCTCTACATATTCTTTGAGCGCGAGCAGGTTTTTGTCCCAATATCGTTCAAAGAAACTAAGCCAGCCCTTTAGTTCAATCAGTGGTTCGGAATCAAGCATATAGCGGGTTTCACGTCCGACTTTCTGACGTTTGACAAGGCCCGCGTTGAAAAGAATATGAAGATGCTTATTTATTGCTGTACGGCTTATCGGGTAGAACTCTACAATATCAGTGATGGATAATTCTTTTTCGGCAAGCAATTTTAACAGACTACGACGAGTTGGATCAGAAATCGCTTGGAATACATCTGGCTTAGATGGATTCACCACATGTAAGCCTTTAGAGTAGCCGGAAGTTTCTCTTTTACGGTACGTTCCCAACCACTCTCCATAAATCCACGAACGACTGTGTGAGGTTGTTCAAATTCAGTTACTTTATTTGCATCCCAGCCAGAATGAGTTAATGTAAGCTCTGTTTCCTCATCGCTTAATTTTTTCAATTCAATTAAAATATGCCAATCTTTACCCCAATTAAAGCCTAAACGGGTAGGTGGTTGAAGTTCAGTTACTTTACAAGGAGAGTCTCCGAATTGCTCTGTATGAAGTACAAATTCATGTCCTATAATTGGTTTAAGTGAATTGGGCATCCACCACGCTGCCATGCCCTCTGATGTAGAAACAGCCTCCCATACTTTTTCTAGCGGCGCATTAAGTACAACGGTTTTACGGATTTCTTCTAATTTCTCTTGTGAATTCATCATACATACCTCCGATTCATTTAACACTTTAAGGTGTTATGTATTATTATAACACCTAAAAGTGTTAGGTAAACTGTTTTTCATCGAACTAAATTAGGTTTTGATTATAATTAAATAATAAGCCACCAGTAAGCGTCTACTAGAAGGTGATTGACCAAAAAAGGCGAATGAGTAAAGAAAGGAGGCGAATAGTCATGCAAAATGGACAAGCTCAACCGAACAAGAATGCTGGGAAGAAAGAGTATATTGAAACACCTGTTAAAACGATTTTTAATAAATTTGCCAACCAAAAAGACGTGTCCTTCATATACGGGGAACCGATCGAACTTGGTTTGCAAAAGGTAGTCCCTGTGGCGAAAGTTAAATATGCAGTAGGTGGGGGTGGTGACGGTAGTGGAGGGGAAGGTGGAGGCGGTGCTTTTACTATTAAACCCATTGGCGTATATGTCATCACACCAGACCATGTGAAGTTTGAGTCTACTCTGGATAGGAAGAAATTAACCGCGTTAACTGTGGTTGTTGGTGGCGTTTTAGGATTATGGGCGCTTTGCAAGGGAAAATGAACGATGTTCGAAAAACTTAGAGCTTTTCAATTCATTACAGAAAGCTACTTTATGAAATCAGAACTTTTAGAGCGTATCTTCTAGGTAACTTACTAACCTAGAAGACACGCTCTTTTTATTCCACACCATATTGACTTTGGAAAGAGGAGCTGTCTCATTTCAGGCTTGTACTTTTCCACGAACAGCAAAATCTAACGCTTTTTCCACAAATTAAATCTCTTGCGCTTCTTCACTTTCCTTTTTTCAATCGGAACGCTCGGTTTAGGAGCGGGGTTGTATGATTCTACATAGAGACCTGAATAGGATTTATACCATTTGAAAATATGCTCGACAATGACTTTGATGACAGCATACGCCGGAATCCCTAAAATGACACCTGGCACACCGAATAATTTTCCGGCCGTCAGCAACACGATAATAATCGTCACAGGATGTATTTTCAAATTACTACCCAAAATCAATGGTTGGATCAGTCTGCCTTCAAGTGCTTGTTCCACTGCGAACACAATAATGACTTTAACTAACATGAAAGGTGAAGAAACTAACGCGATGATGACAATCGGAATAATCGCAAGGAATGACCCTAAATAAGGAACCAAGTTGAGTACACCTGCTAATATGGCGAGTAAAACGGCATATTCCAGTCCTGCAATCGCCAACCCAATCCAGAACATCAATCCTACAAAAAATGCGACTAATAATTGTCCACGGATATATTGGCTAATTTGCATATTGATTTCTTTCAATACTTTATACGTGTTGGCGCGCATCTTCGTCGGTAGAAGTTTCATTGTATGATACGGTAAATCACGGCCGTCTTTCAATAAAAAGAATAAAAGAACTGGCATAGTCAGCAACGCGATGACTACATTGGTAACCGTTCCGAGTACGCTACCAATCCCTGAGAAAGCAGAGTCTATGAAGCCATTCGTTTGCTCTGTTATCGACTTGATGATACTTTGATCCATATCGTCCAACTTTCCTTGCAGTTGAGAAAATATAGTACTACTCAACAAGCTATCAAATTGCGCTAATAATCTCGTCCAATATCCTGGCCAGTTTTGAATAAGGCTTGTAGCTTGTTCGCGTATAATCGGAATCAGTATGATAATACCCCACGCGACTAAACCACTAATGACCACGAAGACGAGTGCAATCCCCCAAACACGCTTGATCTTCTTTCTTTCCATCATATCGATTAATGGATTTAATAAGTAAAAGAGAATCCCTGCCATGATGATAGGTAAGGCCACTACGCCGAGAAACTCTTTAACAAAATGAAACATATACATAACTTTTGAAAAAACTAGGAAGTTCAATAAAATTAATAGTGAAATCAATAAGATAGCGACTACTTTATTATCCAAAAACCAGTTTCGGAACCAGGTAGTCATCGTTCGGATTTTATCATTTTCCATATCCTGCACCTCTTCTCTAGATATAAACGATTCTTTACAGTCTCATGCAGGTGAATAAGAGAAATCAAGTCACCACGGATTTGTATCCATAGCTCATGTCTTTTGATGTTCTAATAATGAAAGAATATCAACTTTTCTCACGGTATCTACCTCCAGTAGAAGCTATCTCGTGCTGTAATGTAAGTGTATCATTATCACTAGAACTAGGTAAATTTTTTCGTAATGAAATCACAAAATTATGGATGGTATCAATTCGCTTTCTATAATTAAATCGATAGCTCTATAGTTAATAAAAATGGTAAACTAAGGAGAGTATACTGTACCTAAAATTGATAGAAAACTATACGGGAAAAATGAACTGGGAAGGTGATTCCGATGAAATCAAAGCCGATTTATGTAGAGATTCCCATACATGCTCCGCTACAGCGAGTGTGGGATGCTTCCCAAGATCCAGAGTTACATGCGCAATGGGACTTACGCTTTTCTTCTATTTACTATGTACCTAAGGAAGAAGACCAACCGCAACGGTTTACCTATACAAGAACGGTGGGTCCGTTCATCACAGTAGAAGGATGGGGTGAGAGTAGTGGAACCGCACATTTGGACAGCGGGTCGCGCAGTTCATCGTTACACTTCGGCACGAATCAAAAAATCTCACCGATACGTGAAGGACGCGGTTATTGGAAGTACGAGCCAATGGAAGAGGGAACGAAATTTTTGACGCAATATGATTATCAAACGAATTTTGGCAAAGTGGGACAACTAATGGATACGGTGTTTCGACCGTTAATGGGCTATGCGACTGCAGTAAGTTTTGATGTGCTGAAACGATGGCTCGAGCGGGGAGAAACTCCAATTTCGCAATATCGACGCTATTTCACGATGCAACTTCTGACAGTATTCTTTGCTTTCCTATGGATATATCAAGGGCTTGTCCCTAAACTCCTTGCGATGCATCCGCAGGAAAAAGCGATGGTGGCGAGCGGTCTGTCGCTTTCGGATGCATTAGCTACAAATGCTGTGTATGTGATCGGCTTGGCTGAAGTAGTATTTGGTGTGGTTTGGTTGCTTTATCGCAATAAACGGCATCTTTTGTTGTTGCAGCTACTCGCTTTTCCATTATTGACTATTGCAGCCTTCATAGCAGCTCCAGAAACTGCTGTTCATCCATTTAATCCGATTACGTTCAATGTAGCGTTAATCGTGCTGACAAGTATTGGTTTTCTTCTGAGCAAGGATGTGCCGACAGCGGCGTCTTGTAAAAGAAAGAGGTGACATGTACCGTGTCTATTTATAAGAAAGTATTAGCAGCAGATTTTTCTCGCCTTCATCCAATGCTTCAAAAAAGATATGCCTTTGAAGAACCGGTCTTTCGGGCATCAGGCATGATGAATCGTATAACAGGTGGTCCGAAATGGCTGTTCCCACTTTTCTTATGGGGCGCGAAACGAAAGTTTGTTTTTCCGGAAAGTGGAACGGCTATTTCGTTTACGATTGTTAATTCATCGTTTGTCTCTTTAGCAGGCAATGAAGAAATTCATTGGGAACGCAAATTTAGTTTTCCTAACAAGACACGCTATTTCAATGCTTTAATGAGTTTGGATGAAAAACAAATGGTCGTGAAAGATTATCTTGGTGAACCGCCGTTATTTTATTCTGATTTAGGATTTACTGTCGAGGAAGGTGGCGCATTAAAAATTGAATCATTGGATCAACGGTTGGTACTCGGCAAGATCGAGATTTCATTGCCGAAGTTTCTGCAAGGTTTGGCGACGGTTGTAGAGTCGTATGATGAACGGAGTGAAGTTTTTCGAATTACTGTCGATGTAAAGAACCCGTTAATAGGGACAGTATGTTCATACGAAGGAGAGTTTACCGAAGATGCGTAAATTTGTCGTGCTTCATGTGTTGTTGTTTCTACTGGCTATTGCTTTTAGTGATTCTCCGTGGCCGTATAGTATATTGATGGTTGCGCAACTTGTGTATATCCCTGTTTTGTTACGACTCCTCTGTACGGAGCGTGATTGGTTTTGGAAGTACTATCCGTATGTCGCAATACCTGCTTACACCGCAGTAGTGCTTGAACAGGTAGTTTCTACTAAATGGGATGGGTGGATTGCTTCATTCTATTTATTGTTTACGTTATATATAGCTCTCTACGGAGTGGTTCGGTTTCTGCGTCGCGGCTTTACGAATATAGAAGAGTTTGCGATGGATCTAGGACTTGTCTACTTAGCTATGGGGGGCGGCTGGTATTTCGCTTTTGTAGTAGGGCTGGATCTTGGATTTAGTCCGTTGCTTACATGGTTGACTGCTATCCATTTTCATTATTCAGCTTTCATATTACCCGTTTTCGTTGGATGGATCGGGCGTCTACACAGTTCGCGTGTGTATCAATGGGCCATAGTTGCATTGCTTGCGGCACCGATGATCGTGGCGGTGGGTATTACATTTTCACGATGGATTGAAATATTTTCCGTCTTGCTGTATATATTTGGTTTTGGTGTGATCATTCGAATCGTTTGGCAACTTCCATTTGCATGTCGTTTGCAGAAGTGGCTACTACGATTGGCGTTTAGTGCATTAGCTGTGACGATTTCGTTTTCCATGCTGTATGTACTGAGTACTGGTTTTGAAATCTTTTCCGTAACGATTGATTTCATGCTTCGTTTTCATGGTGTGTTAAATTGTATCATCTTTGCTTTATTCGGCATCATCGGCTGGTCGCTTCATGTACCACCAGCGCGTTTTATACCGCCGACGTTTCCGGTCAGCCAAATTCGCGGAAGACAAGTTGCGGATCAAATTGGTCAGATCGGTCGGCATCGCGGGCTATCCGATGACTTAACCGTTTATGGGCTTTCACCTGCAACGGTATCTCCAGCAATTATACGCTTCTATGAACAGACGATAGACTTCAAGCTGTATGCTTCCATTCGCTGGCATCGTTGGTTTAAGCCGTTTGCCTTTATGTATTCATTCCTCAGTAAACGCATACAGCAAATTAATTTGCCGCTGCATTCTGAAGAAGTCGAAATGACGGGTGCTATTTATACGGTGGACGAAAGTCTGGATGGTCGGGAGCAAGTGCGTGTATGGGAACGGAAAGTTGGTGAGCAAACGATTTTCACTGCTTTTTATTCGCAACATACAACCAATGAGCAGACGTATATGAATATTACGCTACCATTGCCTTATTCTACAATGACGGGAATTTTAGAGTTGCATGCTGTCAATGGCGGGTTACAATTGACCAGCAAACGGAGGAAAACCGCTTCAGACGCAGGAGTGTATTTTTCTTTTAATAGTAAAGGGTTATGTAGATTACCATTGGAAGAAACGTTCTTCATTGAGGAAATGGAAAACGGTACATTAAAAGCGACTCATCAAATGTGGATTTTTTCACTTCCTTTTTTGACGATTGATTATTCTATTGTGGAGCAATGATTTCTCGATACTTTATGGCACGTAATGAACCTATTTTCTTCAGGTAGGATATCCGTTGAATGCTTATGAATGACTACATGAAACGATCAACTTTGCGACGCAACAACTAGAAGAGGTTACGACAACCAAAAACTTGGATGACGTGTCTTCCGTTGTGATTACGACACTCTTTTGAAGAATGATTGAATGGAATGAAGAGGTAAGCGTCTCGAGTATACATGGACTTTCGGGTCCCGCTTTGCTAAGCTTCCGCGGTCTGTTGGAAGCTTACTTGGCTTTTACTTCAATAATTCTTTTATAGTTTCCAATCTAAGCAATCCAGTTCCGCCCAATACAAATACATATTTCATCCTACCTCACTCCTCGTACATAAACCTCTTTACTTTCTACCCAGTTGTAATAAAAGAATCCTTGGTACTGAATAGGAGAAAATGAAAAAAATGTTCTCTAATTCATTCATAGTTCATATCTTCTTGATTTAATGACAAAAGCTTATATGCAATGGATCACGTTTTCGTTCACTTCACTCTTTAAAAAAGCTCATCATGCTGAAGATACAGTGATCCAAAATGAGATCGTTTGCGTTAGCTATAAAATGATAATGAACTAGATGAGGAGGGGACACAATGAAAAAAGGTACATACAATCGTTTTTGGAGATGGCACTTTTTTGGTGCTTTGTTCATGGCTCCACTTCTGATTACACTCACGTTGAGCGGAATTGGGTACTTGTTTTACAATGATGTCGAAAAGGTTGCGTACAAGGATCTTTTCTTTGGGAACAGTGAAGAAACGTCCCAACTAACGATTGACGAAGGAATTTCTCTCGTGAAGCATGAGAATGAGGGATTTGAAGTTTCGAAGATTATGATTATGGACGAGCCGTATAACACGAGACTCACTCTAAAGTCCGATTCAGGCGAAGAGAAATACGTATTTTTAGATGAGCATAACGAAATAGTTGGCTCTCAAAATCCAAAGTATACGTACGCTAATATTATGAGAAATATTCATAGTTCGCTCTTTGTTGGCGGAACTGTCGTCAATTACTTAGTGGAATTAGCTGCATGCTGGGCAATCTTTTTATTGTTTTCCGGACTATATATGACATTCAAAAGTCGTGCGCTAAAGAAACCGAAGAAATCAACACGTCGACTCCAATTTAAACGGATTCATGCTTTAATTGGAACCATCATCACTATTCCCATGATCATTCTTATTTTCACGGGGCTTCCTTGGTCCGTATTCATGGGGAATTTCATCTATACTGCCTCTCAAGAACATCCTTCTATTGGAACGCCGTTGCTACAACAACAGCCACCTACTTCCGATATGAGTGAGATTCCTTGGGCAACTCGTAAAGAAGAAGCCCCTACATCCGAAAAACCAGACCCACACGCGAATCATGGTGGAAATGAGGACATGCCAGGAATGGATATGGTCCATAATGGGATTGCTGTTGAAGAATTGATGGAAAAAGTACAAGGTGAAAAGATTTCAAAACCGTATTCGATCGTCTATCCGTTTTCTGAAGATGGTGTGTTTACAGTATCGAAAGGAAGTAACACCGGTGTAACAGGGTTAGATGTAAATCCTGCTGAAGAAATGACTTCATATTTTGATCAATACAGCGGCAATTTGATTTCCAAAGTAGGCTACGGGGAGTATGGCATCTTAGCGAAATGGTTCACATGGGGAATTCCGTTGCACGAGGGTCATCTGTTTGGCTTACCAAATAAAATTATTAATTTAATCGTGTGTCTGGCATTTTTATTCCTAATTTTCTACGGGTTCAGGATGTGGTTGTTACGCAAGAGAAAAGGAAATATGTCGGCACCGCCTAAGACGACGAGTAAAATTTCGATAGGGTTTATTGTGTTGATGGTATTTTTAGGTGTCATCATGCCACTGTTCGGGATTTCATTGTTGGTCGTACTTGCGATTGAAGGGATTTTGTATTTGGTTCGTCGTGCGAAAGATGCTACGCGGACTGAGTAATAGTGAAAATAGAAGAAGCTACCTAGAAAGTCAGTGCGTTGACATTAGGTAGCTTTTTTATAAAATCTGTTTTATCACAGTCCCAGAACTGCTCATTTTTTTACCAGTCCACTAACTTTTATGAAACATGTACAATTTATTTTTACCTCCTGCCGTATGCTGATATAAATACAGCTACTAACAAAAAATGAAAAAATTTAAAAAAAATATACTCTATTCTAGGGAGTGTGAGGATACCCATGAACAAACGGGCGATGAAACGGATCTATCTACAGAACCTGGTAGATTTGAAAATTGATTTCTTTTTATGAGTAATAGTTGCGTTCAAATCTCTTCCATCAAGACCCAAGTCGCGCATACATCCTAGCCGAAGAAGAAGGAGAAAACCGAACTTGATACTCTTCACTCAATTCTTTCCGCACTTCTAACGTCAACCGTTCGCCCGTTTCATTATGTTCATCTTCCATTTGAATTCCATTAGGGTACAACACGTCTTGCTCCCAATGAATCCATTTCCCGTATTCTTGCATCCACTTATTAAGTTTCGCTTTCAATTCTTCTGAAATAGGAACGTCTTCCATATTAAAGTTACTGTAGCATTCATCACACCAGATGGCCTCTGCACCGACGTCGCCTTCTACCTTTATATAAAACGATTTGTTCTCTTCGCAAAAACATGATATCATCTTCATAACCTCCTACATATCTCTTGGTTTTCCTCTATCATATTGAAGAAATACCTAATGATTTTACCCCAAGTAGAATCTCTAAATCATTTAGATATTAGTGTAGCACTATCACCAGAACTTGGTAAATATCTCTAGCTAATTAAAATCCTAAATATATTCATGCTAGTAGACCACTCATTCATACTAATGATTCCAGTGAACTTCCCTAAGTCACTTGGAACGCAGCAAAACAGTCTAAAACCCCTTTCCATTTCATTGAAGCTATACCGGTTTTCCTCCTCGAACACCTTTCCAGTCGCACCCCAAACCCAATCAATGCTATAATAAACCCATTCTATATAATCACAACCTGTGCAAAGATTGATGGAGGGAACCTGACATGAAAACTGAAGCGAAATTACAAAAAGAAGCAATGAAAGTCCTAAAAGAGACAAGCCGTACATTCTACATACCAATCAAACTACTCGAACCAAACGTTAGAGAAGCTGTTGCGTCTGCGTACTTGTGTATGCGTGCAATCGATGAAATTGAAGACCATGAACAACTAGACGTACAGATTGTCATCGACTTACTGAACAAAGTAAGCGATATACTAGACCGCACGATCGCAACAGGCGAATCGATGGCGTCTGCACTGGACGAGTTATTCGCACCACACCGCGATCAGTTGCCTGAAGTGACATTGCGTTTAGCTGACTGGGTAGAGTTTTGTCCAGAAACGGCGCGTAATAAAGTACTCGAATCGACTGCGATTATGGGTCGTGGCATGGCAAAGTGGGCAGGTAAGGACTGGGTGATTGAGACGCGTGAAGATCTCGATGATTATACGTACTATGTCGCTGGATTAGTTGGCGTGATGCTTGCAGATATTTGGCGCTGGTATGATGGCACCGAGACGGATCGTGACTTAGCTATTGGCTTTGGCCGTGGGTTGCAGTCTGTTAATATTCTTCGCAACTACAAAGAAGATGCGGTGCGTGATGTGAACTTCTTCCCGAATGACTGGAAGTTGCCGGAAATGTTTGCGTATGCTGAAGAGAATTTGGCGCTCGCTGATGCGTATATTGAAGACATCCATACGAAGACGATTTTGAACTTCTGTAATATTCCATTGGCACTTGCGCATAGTACGCTTGACGCGCTGAAAGAAGGACGCGAGAAGATGTCGCGAATCGAAGTCGTAGCGGTCGTCAACAAGGCGATTCAAAAGTAACGTTTATTAATCGAATGAATGGAGGATTGTGATGCTCGATTTACTGATCATTATGTTTGAACGGGTCGGCATGATTGTGGCGGTCGCTTTCCTTCTTACTCGTTTTCGATTTTTCCAACATATGATCCATCAAGATGTATTGGATCGTCGGCAAGAGCTGACGGCGATACTCTTTTTTGGATTGTTTGGGATTTTCGGAACGTATTTCGGCGTGGCGCTAGATATGCAGACGTTTCACTTTGAAAATATGTCATGGCAACTCGCTACAGATGAGGCGATTGCGAATTCTCGTGTAATCGGGGTAGTCGTCGCAGGTTTGCTTGGTGGATATCGACTTGGGATCGGTGCTGGACTCATCGCTGGGATTCACCGAATGTCTTTAGGTGGATTCACGGCTATTTCGTGCGGAGTATCGACTATTATTTCAGGTATTCTTGCGGGTTACTTCTATAAGAAAGGCAAGCGTATTCGTCCGCTTTTGGCATTCACGATTGGAGCAGCTGCGGAAGCGTTACAAATGTTGCTCATTGTCGTGATGGCACAACCCTTTGAGAAAGCGTTTGCATTGGTTCAGACGATTGGCGTGCCGATGATTCTGGCGAACGGCATGGGGACTGCGTTATTTATGCTCATTGCGTATAACGTCATTAGTGATCAGGAAAAAGTGACCGCGTTGCAGGCGCAGAAAACATTGCGTATCGCAGATCAGACGCTTGGCTATTTACGGACAGGTATGCGAAAAGATACGGCCGAGGCGGTATGTGGGATTCTTCTAGATGAGTTGAAGCCAGGTGCTGTCGCGATGACGAATAAAACGGATATTCTCGCGTATGTCGGATCCAAAGGTACGATTAGGCAAGGTTTGATCCAGACTGACATCACACGTCAAGTGATACGAGAAGGTCAGCTCATTGTCACTGATTCTGCCACTCCTGATCATCCGGGTATCTCGGCATCCGAAGCCATCGTCATTGCACCACTTAAAACACGCGGTGAAACGATTGGAACGTTGAAGTTATTTTATCCATCACGTACGGCGATTACCGATGTCACGATCGAATTAATCGCTGGACTCGCTGCACTACTCAGCAATCAGCTTGAAATCGCCGAAGCAGATGATGCCTATCAACTGGCGAAAGAAGCGGAAATTCAGGCGTTGCAAGCGCAAATTAGTCCGCATTTCTTGTTCAATTCGATGAATATTATTCTTTCTTTGATACGGACGAATCCGGATGAAGCGCGTAAACTGCTGTCATCGCTGTCGTTTTTCTTGCGTCAGAATCTTGAAGGTACGACTGCGAAGATGGTCACGTTACAGCAAGAACTGGCGCATGTTGAAGCATATTTGATGATAGAAGAAGCGCGTTTCATTGATAAATTGAAGATTTGTATCGACGTCGATCCGCATGTCATGCAGGAGAAGATTCCGCCATTGACGTTGCAACCGATCGTTGAAAATGCGATGACGCACGGTATTAAAGATTTGGACGCCAATGCGATGGTCCATATTTCGATACATGAACGAGACAATGCCATTCATATTATGGTACAGGATAACGGTGAGGGAATCGTTCCAGCGCGTCTCGCTATGCTTGGGCAGGAACCAGTTCGGTCTGAAAAAGGTACTGGGCTCGGCCTCTATAACGTCAATCGACGCCTGAAGATGACGTTCGATAAAAATTCAGGCCTCACAATAAAAAGTACACCGAATGAAGGAACAAAGATTTCATTCCAGATTCCGAAGTCGGAGGTGAACGAATATGACGGAAACGATTCGCGTATTGGTCGTAGATGATGAAAGGTACGCGCGCGAAGAAATGATTTATTTGCTTGGACGATTTGAATGGGTGAAGGTTGTCGGAGAAGCGGATTCTGGAGAGTCGGCGATTATCAAGGCGATGCAGCTACAGCCGGATGTCGTGTTCCTCGACATTGAGATGCCGAAAGTCGATGGAATGGAAGTGGCAAAGACGTTAGGTGCATTGAAAAAAGTGCCATTGATTGTCTTCGCGACCGCTTATCCGCAATTCGCGGCAGAAGCATTTCGTGTCCATGCGATGGATTATTTACTGAAGCCGTATGATGAAGAACAACTGCGACAGACGATTGCGCGTGTAAAAGAGTTGCTGCATCGAACACAACATGAAACATCACCGAAACCGCTGGATCGATTGCCTGTCGAAACGGAAGGCGAAATCCACTACATCCCGATTCGCGATATTCTTTATGTGCATCGAGAAGAGAAGTGGACGAAAATCGTTACGTCTACGCGTGATTACGAAACGCGCATGACATTAAAAGAACTCGAAAACAAATTGATGTATTCATCATTTTTCCGCATCCATAAAAGTATTCTCGTGAACCTCGTGCACGTCAGTAGTTTGACACCTTGGTTCAACGGAGCGTATCAGTTAGAAGTGGATCAGCGTCCAGAAAAATTATCAGTTAGCCGAAATTATGTCAAAGAATTACGGCAACGTCTCGAAGGATAAAAAATCTCGTAACATGTTAATCTCCCGGAGTGCATCTTACTTCGCGATTCTGACATGTTACGAGATTTTGTCATAGATCGGACATCTTTCTATTATAGTTAATGTAAGCGTTATCAACATGAAGGAGGGAAAGAAGTAATGATTACATTTCTATTTTCTATCGTATTATTAATAGTCGGATACTTTACGTATGGTAAGTACATCGTCAACATGTTCGGCGTCAAGGAAGAGCGAGCTACGCCAGCGTATACGAGCGCGGACGGAGTCGATTACGTGCCGATGAGCACGAACAAGAACTCATTGATTCAATTACTAAATATCGCAGGAGTTGGCCCGATTTTCGGCCCGATTATGGGCGCGTTATACGGCCCGGTCGCATTTATCTGGATTGTCGTCGGTGCGATTTTCGCAGGCGCTGTACACGATTATTTGACAGGCATGATCTCGATCCGAAACCGCGGAGCACACTTGCCTGAACTGGCAGGAAAATTCCTTGGCAAAGCGATGAAACATATCGTCAATGCGTTTGCGTTATTATTACTCATCCTAGTCGGTACGGTATTCGTTTCGGCACCCGCAGGATTGCTGTACAACCTGATGAATGGTTGGATGGCGATGGGAATCATCGTTGCACTTATTTTCCTTTATTATATTTTGGCGACATTATTACCGATCGATAAGATCATCGGTCGTTTCTATCCACTTTTCGGCGCACTACTTGTGATCAGTGCAGTCGGTATCGGCGGCATGATGATTATCAAAGGTGTTCCGATTCCTGAATTGACATTTGCGAATTTGCATCCAGATAATATTCCGATCTTCCCGTTATTATTCTTGACGATCTCATGTGGAGCGCTTTCTGGTTTCCATGCGACACAGTCTCCGATTATTTCCCGGACAACGAAGAATGAAAGCCAAGGTCGCAAAATTTTCTACGGTATGATGATTGCTGAAGCAATTATCGCGATGATTTGGGCAGCGGCTGGTATGGCGTTGTTCAACGGTGTGACACTAAATGAATTGCTTGCAGCTGGTGGACCAGCAGTTATTGTTAGTGAAGTATCCATCACGATGCTAGGTGCTATCGGTGGAACACTTGCCGTGATCGGTGTCATCATTTTACCCATCACATCAGGCGACACAGCATTCCGTAGTGCACGCATGATTGTCGCGGACTATATCAAGTACCCGCAAGCAAAAATCATGAGCCGTCTATGGATCGCGCTTCCGATGTTCGCTATCTCGATTGCACTAACTCAAGTAGATTTCAACATCTTATGGCGCTACTTCTCTTGGGCGAATCAGTCCACTGCCGTCATTGCGTTATTCGTAGGTGCCATGTATCTCTTCATTGCCGGTAAGAACTACTGGGTTGCACTCATACCTGGCACGTTCATGCTGATGGCTACGACGACGTATATACTGAATGCAGCCATTGGATTCGGCTTACCGATGAATGTCTCCTTAATCGGAGCGACTGTCATCTCGATCTTCCTAGTAGCCTTGTTCTTCAACGCTGCAGTGAAAGCTCGAACCGCACAAATCCCGCTAGAAGAAGATATTACAAACTGGGAGTCTACTCGCACGATTTAATACGCTATACACCACCTGTTGAGCTTCGGTTCAACAGGTTTTTTCTATGGAGATGTAACTAGTTATTCTAGTTGTGATACACTGCTTATAGAGATAAAAGTTATTTTACACAAATGAAGATAAAATACACGAAAGATAGTTTTATTACAAATTAAATAACTTTAGTAACTAAATGTGTAAATATACACTTTAAGTGCAAAGGAGGAATAAAGCGTTGAATAAGCAGACAGTCATGGACTTAGTGTCGCCCCGCTTGAAGTTAATTCGAACAGAAATGGATTATACGCAAGATCAAATGGCGGAGATTATAGGCATTTCAAAGAAGACGTTAGTACAGTTAGAGAAAGGTCGTCAAGAAATTGGTTGGGCTACAGCAGTAGTAGTTTGCGCGTTATTTCGCGAAAGTGCTCTGTTGCGCTCGGTCATGGGAGACGATCCGATTGAGTTAGCTGAGATGGCTGTACATGAAGAAATTCATTCAAGAGAAACAGCAGCGAGTGCGTCTATTAATTGGTGGACGGAGGTCGGACAATGGCAGCAATATAAATTGCAACAGCATACGGCGGGTGGACATTATCGTATTATAGGAGCTGATCAAAAGCGTTTATTTAGTACGGGAGACCGCGAAAAAGCTTTGGCTGAATTCAAAAAATATATGGACATGTTGTAATCTTTATATGAAAATAATGCATGAAAAACAGAAAAAACCGGCTGTACTCTTTTTAGGAGTGAGCCGGTTTTTCGATGTGGAAAGAGAATTTTTGAGCCGTTATAAAAGCGCCTTTTTCATATGTGCGCTCTTCAAATTCCACATGATTTTCTTGATCTATTGTCAGTACAGTCGTGCAACGTGTGCCATAGTCTTTTGATGCGATAAATATCGAAGACAGCAAGCTCTCGAGATCTTCACCTACGCCGGTATTAGGTAGCAGTTCAGTCGGAAATCGTTCCGCTCGTTGCATCATGCCAAATAATATATCCCGATCTATCGTCTCTGTTTGTTGCAAGTACTCTGCCAACAAAGCTTTTGTTTTATCCACTTTCGGCCATGGAGTATTAAGTAAGGCGTTACTAAGTCCATGTGTGCCGTTAGGTAGTTGTTGGATGGATTGCTCGATGTTCGAGTAGTAAAACATATCTTCAGCGGATCCTACCAGGACATTGCAACCCGCATAATCTTCTCGATGTGTATGCAGTTGTTCCATAAAATCATGTGCGGATAGACTGGATTGTAGATAGGAAGATACAATATGACCGCGTGAGAATTTGCCTGTTTGCGGTAGCGCGAAGTCGCGATAATTTGTTAATGCAGCGACTTTTCCTTGTGTATTGATGCCGAGCCATGTGCCCATTTGTTCAAGATCACGTCCTGCTAAAATGTCTGGATAATCGCTCCAGAAGTTTGCTGGTGCTGTAGGACGTCCATATGCTTCATCTCGGTTCGCCATCATAACCAGTTGATACTTCGGATGGCTTTGCAATTGAAATGCCAGTAAACACATCATGTCACCCCGTTTGTATAGGTATGAAAATAGTGTATCATGTGCGATTTTATTTGGCGACTGGTTTAAAGGACTTTAATGAACGTGCAAACAAAGCGCTATATTGTTTGCCTTACTATTGAACACGGACGGCATACAGGGTATCATAGAACATATTGAACAAACGAATGGAAGATTTGTTTGTTGTGATTAAAAATGTATTAGGAGTGTGGAATATATGGAGTTTACTGAAACGTTCTGGGATGCTTCGTTAACGGAATTAAAGCAAGGATATATAGAACGATCCACATCATATGATTGTTTGCTGTGCGGTAAACAAATCGAAAAAGGTGTCATTTATCCGTACGAGAATGCATTGTATGAAGCGGAGCGATTTATGCATGTACATATCGAACATTCGCATCAGTCGGTGTTCGCGTATTTGCTTGAACTAGATAAGAAGTGGTCAGGCATTACCGATCATCAAGGTGATTTGCTGCGCTTATTTTATCAAGGGAAAAGCGACAAGGATGTACAGGAAGAATTGGAGATTGGCAGTGCGACGACGGTGCGGCACCATCGCTTTGCGTTAAAAGAAAAAGAACGTCAGGCGAAAGTGTTTCTTGCGATGATGGAGTTATTGAAGGAACGTGAGTCGTACGCGCAGGCGTTTATTCCGCCACATAAAGCGTCTCAATTATTCCACGATGAGTATTCAATGGCGGAGGAAGAACAACAAGCGATCCTGCGCACGTTTTTCCCTGACGGAACCGATGGCCAGCTAAAAGAGATACCCGCGACGGAAAAACAGCGGCGAATTATTGTCCAGGAAATTAGTAAGCGCTTTGACGGAGATATTTCGTACAGTAAGCATGAGATGAATGATCGGCTTTCGGAAGTCCATGAAGATTTCATTACACTTCGAAATTATTTAACTGAATACGGCTATTTCGGTCAGACGCGCAATGGTAGTCAATATTGGCTGAAGTGAGTTGCCTACATGCATCGTTTCAGGTTTAGAAATGACGATGGTGGGAAGACTAAGAGTAATCGCGAAAGGAGCGGAAGTAAATGACTGCAAAAGACACAGTACAGAAAATCTTGAATGAGAGCATGGTAGGAACGATGGCAACGGTGGACAACAATAAACCGTATAGCCGGTATATGACGTTCATGAGTGATGGGTTGACTTTGTATACACCTACGAATAGAAAAACGGAAAAGGTAGATGAGCTCGATGACAATCCGTATACCCATATTCTTCTTGGGTATGAAGGTGAAGGTTTCGGTGACGCATACGTCGAGTATTCTGGCCGTGTGACGATTTCCGATGACGAAAGCTTGAAAGAAAAGGTTTGGAATGATCATATGAAATCATGGTTTACTGGTCCCGAAGATCCAAATCTAGTTATTTTAAAAATTGAGCCTGAAGCGATTCGTTTGATGAATAAATCAGGCCAACCACCCGAAGATATTTCCCTGTAAATAATTACTATACTATAAAAGTATACCTGAATACTATATCCCGAAAGTGAGAGGTCACACTCTGATTTTCGGGATATTTTTGTCTAGTTGGCAAGTCATCCACAAATATGCGCAAAACCCGTGAATTCCCATTGCTTGAGCGCAATAAATGGGGGTATACTACTCATAAGAACACTTGTTCTTTTGGGAGGTGAATGCCAGATGAAACCATTACCGAATAGAAAAATTGCCTGTCTGGATATACGCAGCTTCTACGCGAGCTGTGCCGCGGCCATGGAAGGACTTGACGTAATGGAAGTGCCGATTGCGATTGTCGGCGATATGGAGAGAAAAGGCGGTGTCGTATTGGCTGCCTCACCGCCACTGAAAAAACAGTTTGGAGTTACGACAGGTATGCGTCTGTATGAGATTCCGGACGACCCACGTATTCGTTTAATTGAACCGAAAATGCAATTTTATATCGATGTGTCGATGGAATTGACGAAGTTGTTGAACCGCTATGTGCCGAAAGAAGCGATCCATGTATATAGTATCGATGAAAGTTTTATCGACTTTACGGGCACGGAAAAACTATGGGGACCTCTTGAGGCGTTGATTTTCCGCATTCAGGATGAGTTGTACCGGCAATTCGAGTTGCGTTCGGCGTGCGGAGTCGGACCGAATATGTTGTTGTCAAAACTCGCGCTAGATCTCGAAGCGAAGAAAACGGGGATCGCGCATTGGACGTATGAAGATGTGCCGAAGAAGCTATGGCCTGTTGCTCCGCTTCGTAAAATGTGGGGAATCGGCAAGCAAGTGGAGCGAACGCTTGAAGACATGGGCGTGTATTCAGTCGGTGATCTCGCGCATACGCCGCTTGAAAATTTGGAGAAGAAGTTCGGTGTGATGGGCAATCAACTGTATTATCATGCACATGGCATCGATTATTCCGACCTCGGCTCCGTGTTGATCGAAGGCCAAGTGAGTTATGGCAAAGGGCAGACATTGTTGCGCGATTATACGACGACTGACGAAATATTGGCTGTAATGCTTGAGATGTGTGAAGATACGGCAATGCGCGCGCGGCTTGCGAAAAAGAAAGGGCGTACGATCACCTTGTCGTTCGGTTATTCAAAGCACGTACTCGGTGGCGGGTTCAATCGTCAAAAAACGCTGTCGGAAGCGACGAATGAAACGATGGCGATTTATCGTGTTTGCCTGGGGCTGTTTGAAACGTTCCATGACGGGCGTCCGGTACGCCATATGTCTGTCAACTTGTCGAATCTTGAAGAACAGGACAGCTTCCAGCTCAGCTTATTCGAACCGATGAATGGGAAGCAACAGAAAATCGGTCAGGTGATGGATGAAATTCGCATGAAGTATGGATCAGCTGCTATTCTTCGCGCGGTTTCCGTTACGCCAGGGGGTACGGCGTATAGAAGGAATCAATTGATTGGCGGACATTATAAATGAAAACAAGTCGAATCAAGTCGTACCATCTCGCTATTATAGAGAGGATTTATTTCAAATACTGAAACATCCCAGTTCCGTAACTTTCGATAACCTAAAAGTTTTGCTAAAATCAAATAGCAAGCACTATAAAAAAGACTGCAAGAGAAGTGGTGCAGAACAAAGGAGGAAAGCCAGTGAAAGTATTACTGGATTTGCGCTGGTTTTTTTCTGAGAGAAAAAAACAATACAGCATAGGGATCACGGCTCTGATGATTGTCGCGTTACTGCAACTGGCACCGCCGAAAATTATCGGCTATATTGTCGATGCGGTCGCAAAAGATGAATTAACCGCGGAGATGCTGACGCGCTGGATGATTATTCTGGCAGTGACGGGTGTATTGATGTATGTCTTGCGTTATATTTGGCGCGTAATGATTTTCGGCTCATCGGTGTACCTTGCACGGGTCATGAGAGAGCGTCTGTTTAAGCACTTCACGCGCATGTCACCTTCATTTTATCAGCGACGCCGTGTCGGAGATTTAATGGCACACGCGACAAATGATATCAATGCGGTGCAACAAACGGCGGGATCAGGCATTCTGACACTCTTCGATTCGATTTCGACAGGTGGTTTCGTCATCTTGATGATGGCGTTTTCGATTAGTTGGAAGTTAACGCTGATCGCCCTCGTACCGATTCCGGTGATGATTATCTTGACAAGTTATTATGGACGGTTATTACGTAATCGATTCCGTGTGGCACAGGAAGCATTCTCTGATTTGAACGACAAAGCACAAGAGAGTATTTCGGGGATCAAAGTGCTGAAGACATTTGGTCAGCAAAAAGAAGATGTCGAGTCGTTCACGAAGCGTTCAGAGCAAGTCGTCAAGGAGAATATGCGCGTTGCGAAAGTGGATGCGTTGTTTGATCCGACGATTGCGGGAATTTTTGCGATCTCTTATGTTTTATCCTTTTATTTCGGTACACGCTTTATTTTATCAGGTGAGTTGTCGATCGGGGATTTGGTCGCGTTCACTTCCTATTTAGGACTGTTAACCTGGCCGATGCTGGCCATTGGTTTCCTATTCAATATTGTCGAACGAGGGAATGCATCCTACAGCCGAATCCAAGATTTACTTTCGGTTGAGCCGGGAATTCAAGATCGTCCGAATGCGGTGAGTCAATTGCCGCACGGAGATATCGTCTTTGATATCGATACGTTCAAGTTCCCAGACGACAAGCGGGCATCACTGCGTAATTTACACTTTACGATCAAGCAAGGTGAAACACTTGGCGTGATCGGAAAGACCGGTGCAGGGAAAACAGCGATTCTCAAGCTGTTAATGCGAGAATTCGAAGGGTATACGGGAACGATTACGTATGGCGGCATTCCAATTACGCGCTATAAGAAGGAATGTTTGCGCCAGGCAATCGGTTACGTGCCGCAAGACCATTTCTTGTTCTCGACGACACTCGGTGAAAATATTGCCTTTACGAACCCGAAGATCGATCCGGAGAAGATTGTGGCGGCTGCGAAATCCGCGCATATTCACGAAGATATTCTGACGTTTGAAAAAGGCTATGAAACGCTGGTTGGAGAACGTGGCGTATCGTTATCCGGTGGACAGCGTCAGCGTGTGTCCATTGCACGTGCGTTGCTCATGGATCCGGAGCTATTGTTGCTGGATGATTCATTATCCGCAGTAGATGCCCGGACGGAAGAAGCGATTCTGCGTTCATTGAAAGAAGAAAGAACGGGTAAGACGACCATTATTACGTCGCACCGCTTAAGTGCCATTCAGCACGCTCATCAGATTATCGTTCTCGATGAAGGGGAAGTCGTTGAAATTGGCGATCATGACAGTTTACTCGCACAAAACGGAATGTATAAAGAAATGTACGATCTGCAACAGCTAGAGTCGATCGTAGAGCAAGGAGGCGGCGCAGATGAATAACAAACAGAAGATGTCCGCCAGAGATCAGTTCAAAACGTTCATGCGGCTAGCGAAATACGTCTTGCCGATGAAGAAAAGCGCACTGATTGCGATTCTATTATTGCTGTTGACGGTAACATCGACGATTCTTGGACCACTAGTGATCCAGCGATTCCTCGATGACTATGTCGTACCACTAAACTTCCCGGCGAAAGAAGTATGGACCATTGCACTAATTTACATCGGACTACAACTCGTCAACATTGTCGGGTCGTATTTCCAAACATTGCGGTTTCAAGAACTTGCACTCGCAATCATCCAGCAAATTCGGATCGATGCGTTCTCGAAAGTCCAAAAACTTGGACTACGGTATTTCGATCAGACACCTGCTGGCGGAATCGTTTCACGTGTAACGAATGATACGGAATCGATTAAAGAAATGTTCGTCAGTGTGGCGGTTACGTTCATGCAGGCGATCTTCGGAATTGTCGGCGTCTACATTGCGCTCTTTACGCTGGACGGAAAACTCGCGCTCTATACACTGATCTTGTTGCCGTTATTCCTCATTCTTGTATCGGTCTATCGCTATTACAGTGCAGACTTCTATCAAGATATCCGGGAACGGCTCAGTCAGCTGAACGCGAAAATCTCCGAGTCATTATCTGGTATGGTCATGATTCAGGCTTTCCGCCAAGAGAAACGCTTGTCTGACGAGTTCATTGAAGTCAATGAAGGACATTACCGTGTTGGGCTACGAAATATTCGTTTCGACAGCTTGATGCTTGGGCCATTTATCGATTTATTGTATGCCGGATCCATCGTCGCGGTACTTAGCTATTTCGGAACAGCATCGTTTACGTCGGTCGTGGATGTCGGGATTATTTATGCGTTCACTACGCTGCTGAGACGTCTATTCCAACCGATCAATCAAGTGATGCAACGTTTGTCGATGTTCCAGCAAGCGATCGTCTCTGCGTCGCGAGTATTCGCGTTAATCGATAATCCAGAAATTGAACCGAAACAAAAAGCAGTTTCTACTCAGCAAATTAAAGAAGGTACGATTGAATTCCGTGATGTGACGTTTAGTTACGATGGAAAAAATGACGTACTCAAAAATATTTCCTTTACGGCGAATGCAGGCGAAACGGTCGCACTTGTCGGTCATACGGGAAGCGGAAAGAGTTCGATCATCAATCTATTCATGCGTTTCTATGAATACGAGCGTGGCGACATCTTCATTGATGGGGTATCGCTAAAAGAGTATCCAATAGAAGAATTGCGGAAGAAAGTAGGACTCGTCTTGCAAGATCCGTTCATGTTTTACGGGGATATCGCAAGCAACATCCGTCTGCATAACGAAGAGTTGACCGATGAAGATGTGCGGGAAGCGGCAAAGTTCGTCCAAGCCGATCAATTTATTGAAGAGTTGCCGAACGGCTACGAGCAGAAAGTGACAGAACGCGGGTCGACATTATCCAGTGGACAGCGTCAGTTGATCGCTTTCGCACGGACCATTGCCATGAACCCGAAAGTTCTTGTGCTCGACGAAGCAACGGCGAATATTGATACCGAAACGGAAGTTGCAATTCAGAAAAGTTTGGAGAAGATGCGCGAAGGCCGTACGACGATTGCGATCGCTCACCGTCTGAGCACGATCGCCGATGCCGAATTAATTCTCGTACTCCACCATGGCGAAATCGTCGAACGTGGGACACATGCAGAGTTGCTTGCGCAAAAGGGCTTGTACTATACAATGTATGAATTGCAGAACGGTACGCAAGGGTAAGTTTATATGATTGTCAAAAAGATTTCACAATCAAATGAAGCGTAATCTAGCCTCTTGTTTGTTACGATAGAGTGGGAATGTTGGCGCTTGCCGACATTCTACTTGTCCTATTGTTAAAGGAGGAATTTTGTTGGGGACGGATGTTAATATTTTCTTTGCGTTTGGAGCAGGTTTCCTGAGTTTTATTTCTCCATGCGTATTACCGCTCTACCCGGCCTTTATATCGTATATCACCGGGATGTCATTAGATGAACTCGGAGATAAGAAAAAAGGAATGAACCGCTCAGGCATGTTGCACACGCTGTTCTTCTTACTTGGATTCTCGATTGTATTTATTATTTTAGGATTCAGTACATCGTTTATCGGATCTATCTTCTTGCAATATCAAGATTTGATACGTCAGCTAGGTGCAATATTCATCATCATCTTCGGACTGATGACAATCGGATTATTTAAACCAGAATTTTTAATGCAAGAGAAAAAGCTGCAATTTAAAAATCGTCCCGCGGGTTACTTCGGCACGGCATTGATCGGTCTAGCGTTTTCCGCTGGATGGCAGCCATGTATGGGCCCAATTATCGGTGCCATTATTTATCTAGCTGCGACGAATCCGGCATCGAGTATGTTGTATATGATGCTTTATGTACTTGGTTTCGCGATTCCATTCTTCTTCTTGTCATTCTTCATCACAAGAATTGGCTGGATCCGCAAACACAGTATGAAGATTACGAAAGTAGGCGGCTACTTGATGATCGTGTTCGGTATTATTCTATTCTTTAACGGAATGGTCTATTTCACAAGTTGGCTTAGCCCGATCTTTGGCGACTTCCAAGGCTTTTAATGTAAGCTGGTAAGCAGAAAAGAGGTGTAGGATGAAAGAAATTACTTCTTTTGACGAGTGGCAGCATGTATTGAATGAGACACCGCAGTTTCTGTTGTTTGTAAAGACGAATAATTGCTCCGTCTGCGAAGGACTGTATCCGCAAGTGGCGGTACTCGAAAGCGATTATCCGTTTGACTTCTACCGTGTGAACGCAGCGGAAGTTCCGGAACTAGCTGGACAATTGTCACTCTTTACTGCACCGGTCGTCTTATTATTTAACGAACAGAAAGAATGGACGCGTTTTGCACGGATTGTTCCAATGAATGATCTAAAGAAACGCCTCGATGAGCTAGTGCAGTGGGGGAACGTAGATGCATAAGATACAACAACTGATCGATTATGTCTTCACAAGTATTCCTTCCATTTACTTGATCATCGGTTCGACGGTGATCTTCGTCGTGATGACAACATTTGTCTACACGATGCGAGCGAAGGCGTCGAATAAGCCGATTCAGGCGAAGAAGATTATCTTACCGCCATTGTTCATGTCGACAGGGATGTTGATGTTCTTGTTCGACGAGTTCCAAGTGCCTTGGATGCAAGTGGTAGAAGCCAGTTTGGTCGGCTTGATATTTTCCGTGTTTTTGATTTATACAACGAAATTCGAGATCAAGGATGACGGAATTTATTTGAAGAAGTCGAAGGCGTTTTTACTTATCTTGCTCGGGTTGCTGGTGATTCGCATGGTCGGCAAGATCGTGCTGAGTAACACAATTGACATTGGTGAGCTCGGCGGCATGTTCTTCATCCTTGCATTTTCGATGATCTTGCCGTGGCGGATTGGGATGCTGGTGAAGTATAAGATGCTTGAGAAGAGTATAGTAGGGAAGAAGTCGTCCTTGTGACGGCTTCTTTTTTTATGATTAGAAATGAAAGGCAAGGGACTACGTGAGGGGATTTGCGCTCTAGGCGGACGCGTTCTGGAGGGGTCGCGGTGAGCCCCCTAGTCACTGCGTTCCTTTAGTGGTCTCACCTGTCGACCTGATCCTCCCAGAGTCGCCGCTCCTAGTGCAAAGATGTGCTCCCAACGCTTCGCTTATGCTCGCAAAAGCCGTACTTCGCAACGGCTCTCGCTCCAATCCTTTGCAATGCGAGTGAGAGACATTCTTGTTGTGCATTGAAGCTATTATTGTAATCAATCTAGTAGTTACAACTAGAATTGAACTTGAACTTCACTACGTTCAAAGATCACAATCATTCACATACTATCGCTAGTGAATGATCCACCTCATTTCACTTTCTACGTAGGATTTCCACGAAAGCTGGGGGCGACTCTGGGAGGATCAGCGCGAGTTCGAGAACCCGGACAGATGCCTTAATTTCTGCAAAGTACACAGAAATACGGCAAAGCGAACCCTTCGCTGTTCACTTGGCTCGGGCCGCGCCCTCCAGAAAGCGTCTCCCACCTGGAGTGGAAATCTCAAGCCCTAGACCGTGATTCACTGAACTAATGAACTTGAACTTAACAAAGTTCAATGAACACAATGGATCACTTACTCTAGCCAGTGTGTGATCTAATTTCAACCTACTTTTAAGTAAGGATGGAAGCGGAAGCTGGCGGCGAGTGCAAAGATGTGCTCCTAACGCTTCGCTTTTACTCGCAAAAGCCGTTCTTCGTTACGGCTCTTCCTGATGGATCAGCTCGATCAGGTGAGACAACCAAAAGCGAGCAACGCGACCTGGTTGGCTCACCGCGAGCCCATAGGAAAGCGTCCGCCAGCTGGAGCTTCCATCCCATGACGTATCCCCTTAACTCACTGAACTTATGAACTTGAACGAAATACTTAAAACCACACAAAAACAGGATGCCCCATCAATAGGGACATCCTGTTTCTTAGTTACGTAAACAAATGCTCATATGGCTGAATATCAATTTCCATTTGCTTGAGCTTCTTACGCAAGAAGTTATGGTCGCGCTTTGGCGTAGCAAGAATATATCCCTTGATAATATGATCAAATTCAATAGTTTTGGCACGGTCTTCTAACGCAATCTCACCGATCTTGGCACCGATCTTCTGCTTCGCCACGTCGCGGAACAATTCCGGCACGGGCGTAACTAGTTCGTTGAGCATGCTTTTCGCTTCGTCATTCCATAAATGCAACGACTCGTTGACATAATGCTCTTCCCAATCCAGCGTCGATTTTCCGTCTTCTTTCGGCAATACTTTTAGGAACTTCCGGAACATGAAGAATCCACCGATAGCGAATAAGCCGATCATCACAATACCCCAAAATATAATAAACCACATAAATAGGTCTGGCACGGTTTTTTCACCTCTTCCATTCTACCCTTCATTATAAAAGCAATTGAAAAATATTTCACTAACAAAGTATCCTTTTCGCTTTTTTCGTCTATATAGCGGATGAAAGGAGGTGATACACATGGCAGCAACACTAGAATTCAGTCAAGCTACGGCGAAGATCCACTTTAATGCAGGTGTTAACGAGAAAGGTCACTTGATTCGCAAGATTAAAACGTACAAATTCATCAATGACGACGCAACACCCGCAAATATGTACACGGCTTTGACACAACTTGCTTCATTATCGAGCTACCCATTAATTCAGATCGAGAAAGTCGTAACAGAAGATCTTCATAACTAAAATCGTACAGGAGGAGAGCGCATATGGCAAAAGTATTGGAATTAACATTTTTAACGGCGGCGAATAAGCCGGTTACATTAACGGTAGACGAACCGGATGAAGACATTACGCAAGGTCAAGTGGAAGCGGTTATGCAGCAAGTGATCGCAAGTAATATTTTCCGCATCGAAGAATCTCCACTCGCCACGATCAAAAGTGCACGAATCGTTGCGCGGGATACACGAAACATCGTCAGTCGATAAGTTGCAGCCGGTTTTCAGTCACGTACTGGAAGCCGGCTTTTTCATCGAATGCTAGAGGGAGAGGAGGAGTGAACAATGGAACACTGGCTACAGCTCATACAAGATGTCGGATTTCCGATTTTCGTATCGTTTTATCTACTGCATCGTTTGGAAGTGAAGCTTGAAGCGATTCATGGCGTTCTCTCGGACATCAAAAACAGATGACTTCATAGGAACTTCATGATTCCGACAAGATTTAGCCAAAATGGAGGACGCCTTCACCTTGTATGCCTTGTGAACTTTCGTTATGATAAAGTGACTAGTAAAAGGTGGAGGAATCGAATATGTATAAAAAGCTTTTGATACCATTGACACTTCTATTCGTGCTGATGTTGAGTGCGTGTGGTGGGGAGTTTAAGCCAGATCATAAATATAAAGTGGATTCATTTGAATTTACCAATCAGAACAATGAGACCGTAACCGATGAAGACTTGAAAGGCTCTGTATGGCTGGCACAGTTTGTGTTCACGAATTGTACAACCGTTTGTCCGCCAATGATGCACAATATGGTCACGTTGCAGGAAAAATTGATTGACAATAACATCGAGGATTACAATATCGTGTCATTCAGTGTAGACCCCGACGTGGATACACCGGAAGAACTCGGGAAGTATCTCGACCTGTTCAGCGCGCCGGATGAAAGCAAATGGCAGATGCTGACAGGTTACGATATGGAGACTATTGAAAAATTAGCCGCTTCATCATTTAAACAATTAGTGAAGCAAATCCCTAACGATGATCAAGTGCTCCATGGTGTTTCATTTGGCTTGGTGAACCAGAACAATGAAGTGGTAAAATTATACGGTGGGAACGAAGATGTGCAATATGATACAATCGTCAAAGACATGAAAGCACTCATCAAAGAAGGCAACTAATCAACAGAAGGGGTGAGGCAATGAAGAAATTAAAGAAAAAGAGGCTCAGTCGATCGGGACGAGTTATGGTCGCTTTTTTGGTTTTATTAGTACCTGTTGCTGTCACACTCTTTACGATTTCCGCCATTCTTTGGGTGAATTTCGGAAAACACGACACAATCACAGAAACGGCTACGTCGTTATTTCATATTCAAGACCGTAAAACGGGAGAAGCCATCCCACAGGAATTTATTCCAATCTATATTGAAGCAGCAAAAGAATACAATATTCCTTGGACATTGCTTGCAGCGCATCACCGCATTGAGACCAGGTTCTCTACAATGAAAACCGATGTTTCGCCTGTTGGAGCGGAAGGGCCGATGCAGTTCATGCCGTGCACCTTCGTTGGCTGGGATTATCCCGGTTGTAAGGAGTTAGGCAAAGGAGACATTCCTGAGCGCGACAAGATTGACCCTGCAGTGATCAAGCAATACGGTGGTTACGGTGTCGATGCGAACGGTGACGGAATAGCGGATCCATTTGATATGGAAGACGCCATCTTCAGTGCCGCTCATTATCTGTCGGATAGTGGTGCAGCGGACGGGGATATACAAAAGGCCGTTTTCACTTATAATCATAGCGATCAGTATGTAGAAGATGTATTGTGGTACTACAATGAGTTCGAAGAGCAACGCATAGCATCAGAGAAGCAAGTGAAGAAATAAAACGTAGAGTCCACCGAGTTTGGTTGCTCTGCGTTTTTTTAGTTTCTATAAGTTGGTAGGTAGTTCAAAAAGTAGGGCGATAGAGCGGTTGCAAGTCGCGTTAGAGCGCTTTACGTAAAGTATGAGCGGTTACGAACCATGATAGAGCGGTTATCAACAAGTAAAGAGCGCTTCGCGACGGCCATAGAGCGGATACCGATGAACTATGAGCGCTTAGACAAATCAATGAGCGAATTTACTTCATTTACAAAATAAAAAACGTGAAGCGCCTCAAATGGGCAACTTCACGTTTGGATGTTTAGTATTACGCAGCTTTACGCATACTCTTCATAATCAAGCTAACAATAAATACAAGTACAACCGCACCGATTAACGCAGGTAGGAAATAGAAACTAGAGATTTGTGGACCCCATTCTCCTAATAGTGCACCACCGATCCATGCACCTACAATACCTGCAATGATGTTACCAATAATACCGCCGGGAATATCTTTACCTAAAATAAGTCCAGCTAGCCAACCAATGATACCTCCGATAATTAAGAACCATAAAAAGCTCATGTTGCTCATCTCCTTTTCATTATGTTATGTAGCTCTCGCTTAGTATTGGTATTACCATCTTTTTAATACCTCAAACATTTTTCGATAAAAAAAGTTCAGACAGTAATAAAACTGCTGAACTTTCGATTCGTTTTAGTTGGCTATAACGGTTGCGCCCAATGTGTTTTGGAAGTGGGAAAGAGCCCAGTCATGGCCTGCAGCGTTGAAACTTGCGACGCCACTTTCGTGAACGATAATGGAGTAGCCGAGGTTGTACGCGTCGACTGCAGTATGTAAAATGCAAATATCCGTACATACACCCATAAGATGGATTTCTGTAATTCCGCGTGCACGCAATTGGATATCGAGATCTGTTCCGGCGAATGCACTGTAGCGTGTTTTATCCATCCAAATAATTTGCTGTTTATGTTCGGTATAGAAATCGTGCAGTTTCCCATAAAGATTTCTGCCTTCTGTACCGCGAATATTGTGAGCAGGGAATAGCTTGCTTTCCGGATGATACGGATCATTTTTTTCATGCAGGTCGTTGATGACAAACACCGGCAATTGCTGTTTTACAAAATCTGCTGTCTGATCCACAATATACTCCTCAAGCGCGATACCCGGTTCGCCGCAAGTTAAGGCACCGTCCCTAGCTACAAAATCTACTGTATAATCTACAACGAGTAATGCTTTCTTCATAAAGAACCTCTCCTTTTCTTTATTTTCTCATAGTGGCGGCTTAGTGTCTAAACATATGTAAAGACATACCCGAATTCATTCCCACCATAATTTCACTATCAAATATTTTAAATAATTATGAATTTCATTTTCAAAAGATATACAGTAAATGTCATAAACGGCGTTTTCACGAGAGAAAGTGACGCTATTTGAGAATGCAAACGACTAATTGAGAATTCTTAACGATATTTCGATTAGTCATAAGCTTTTCTTATGTATACCTATAATGTATATGTATTTTACTATTGTTCTTTGCTATACTAAGATGGAGTAGAGGAAAGATGGATTCTTTTCGTCTTTCAGTACATAAAGGGAGGAAACACAAAATGGCAAAAAGCAACTTGCATAATAGCCGTCAGTCTTTCAAAGTAAACGACAAGACGTATAACTACTACCGTTTGAAAGCTTTAGAAGAAGCAGGACTAACAAAAGTATCGAAACTTCCTTATTCCGTAAGAGTATTACTAGAATCAGTACTTCGTCAACATGACGGATACGTGATCAAGGACGACCATGTAGAAGATTTAGCTAAATGGGGCACTGTACAAAACGCAGACGCTGAAGTTCCATTCAAACCTTCACGTGTCATCCTACAAGACTTCACAGGAGTTCCTGTTGTAGTGGACTTGGCTTCATTGCGTTCTGCAATGAACGAACTAGGTGGAGATCCAAACGAGATCAACCCTGAAATTCCAGTGGATCTAGTCATTGACCACTCGGTACAAGTAGATAGCTATGGTACGCCACAAGCGCTACAAAAAAATATGGAACTTGAATTCGAACGTAATGCTGAGCGTTACCAGTTCTTGAGCTGGGCACAAAAAGCATATGATAACTACCGTGCAGTACCACCTGCAACTGGTATCGTTCACCAAGTAAACCTTGAATATCTAGCTAACGTTGTTCACGCGGTTGAAAACGAAGATGGATCATTCGAAACATACCCAGATACATTGGTTGGAACGGACTCCCATACAACTATGATCAACGGTATCGGCGTACTTGGATGGGGCGTTGGTGGTATTGAAGCGGAAGCAGGAATGCTTGGACAACCGTCATACTTCCCAATTCCAGAAGTTATCGGTGTGAAATTAGTTGGAGATCTTCCAGACGGAACAACTGCAACTGACTTAGCGCTTAAAGTAACTCAAATCCTTCGCGCACAAGGTGTTGTAGGTAAATTTGTTGAGTTCTTCGGCCCTGGCGTTTCAAAATTGCCACTAGCTGACCGTGCGACAATCGCAAACATGGCGCCTGAATATGGTGCTACTTGTGGATTCTTCCCGGTTGACGAAGAGTCACTTAACTATATGCGCTTAACAGGCCGCGACGAAGAGCACATTGCAGTAGTTAAGCAATACTTGATCGAAAACGATATGTTCTTCACTCCTGAAAAGGAAGAGCCGACATTCACTAAAGTTGTAGAAATCAACCTTAGCGATATCGCTGCAAACCTATCAGGTCCTAAACGCCCACAAGACTTGATTCCATTGACTGAAATGCAACAGTCGTTCAAAGACGCAGTTGTAGCTCCAGAAGGAACACAAGGCTTTGGCTTAACACCAAAAGAGCTTGAGAAAAAAGGCACAATTAAGTTCGAAGACGGACGCAAAGTGGATCTTAAAACAGGTGACGTTGCAATCGCAGCTATCACTTCTTGTACAAACACATCTAACCCTTACGTTATGTTAGCGGCTGGATTGGTTGCGAAGAAAGCTGTTGAAAAAGGACTTACACCACCTGCATACGTTAAAACTTCATTGGCACCAGGTTCAAAAGTTGTTACTGGCTACTTGAACGAATCAGGTCTATCTGCTTACATGGATCAAATTGGATTCAACACAGTAGGTTACGGATGTACGACTTGTATCGGTAACTCGGGTCCATTGCTTCCAGAAATCGAAAAAACAATCGGTGATGAAGATCTTCTAGTTACATCTGTCCTTTCAGGTAACCGTAACTTTGAAGGCCGCGTACACCCATTCGTTAAAGCGAACTACTTGGCTTCACCTCCACTAGTTGTGGCATACGCACTAGCTGGAACAGTGAACATTGACTTTGCGAAAGATCCAATCGGAACTGACAAAGATGGTAACGACGTATTCTTCAAAGACATCTGGCCTTCTACACAAGAAGTGAACGATGTATTGAATGCGACGGTTACACCTGAATTGTTCCGTAAAGAATATGCGCGCGTATTCACTGAAAACGAAGCATGGAATGCAATTGAAACGACTGACGATTCACTATACGATTTCGATGAGTCTTCAACATATATCCAAAACCCACCGTTCTTCGAAAATCTTTCGAAAGAACCAGCGGATATCGAGCAGCTTAAAGGCTTGCGTGTAATCGGTAAGTTCGGTGATTCAATCACGACTGACCATATTTCACCTGCTGGAGCTATCGGTTTGAACACACCTGCTGGACTCTACTTACGTGAAAATGGCGTAGAGCCACGTAACTTTAACTCGTACGGTTCACGTCGTGGTAACCACGAAGTCATGATGCGCGGAACGTTTGCGAACATTCGTATTCGTAACCAAATCGCAGCGGGCACTGAAGGTGGATTCACTACGTACTGGCCAAACAAAGAAGTTATGCCGATCTATGATGCAGCGATGAAGTATCAAGAAGATGGTACAGGTCTAGCTATCCTTGGTGGTAAAGACTACGGAATGGGTTCTTCACGTGACTGGGCAGCAAAAGGTACAAACTTGCTTGGCATCAAAACAGTTATCGTAGAAAGCTTCGAGCGTATTCACCGTTCTAACCTAGTGATGATGGGTGTACTTCCACTTCAATTCATCAATGGGGAAAACGTTGAATCTCTAGGCTTAACTGGTGAAGAAGAAATCTGTGTGAATATCGCTGAAGGCGTAAAACCACGTTCAATCCTTAAAGTTACAGCGAAAGCTCCAGACGGCAAGGAAACTGAATTTGAAGTACTAGCTCGTTTCGACTCCGAAGTTGAAGTGGACTACTACCGTCACGGCGGAATCCTTCAAATGGTTCTACGTAATAAATTAGCAGCAAAGTAATAGGGAATAAGTAAAGGTGCTCGGCTTAGCCGAGCATCTTTTTTTGCGTTTTACAGTTTGAATAGCGAGTATATAGTGAAAACCATCGCACGGACGCTCATTAATTCGAAGAAGCGCTCATAGTTCATGCATATCCGCTCTATGGTCGCTGCGAAGCGCTCTATGAGACGAGGCGACCGCTCTATCACAGTCTGTATCCGCTCATACGCAAGCCATAACCGCTCATAGCCGCGCGTCTCCACCTACATTTTCCACCCCATCATAATGTCAATCACAAGCAATCCACTTTCTCGTTCGTTATACTAGACATGAGGTGATCACATGTTTACGAGTGAAAAAGAAATTGAAGTACGCTACGCAGAAACCGATCAGATGGGTGTCGTGTACCATGCCAACTACTTAATTTGGATGGAAATCGGCCGTACCGCGTTGATCAAAGACCTCGGATACGAATATGCACAACTCGAGCGCGATGGGTATCTATCGCCTGTAACCGAGCTGTCAGTGAAGTATAAGACGTCGATTACATACGGTGAGACCGTTACAGTCAAAACATGGGTCGAGTCGCACGGCAAGCTACGTACGGTCTATGGCTATGAGATTCTGCATGCAGACGGCTCGATTGCCGCAACCGCTGTTTCTGAGCACGTAGTAGTGAAAAAAGAGAACTTCCGACCCGTGTCCATGCGCAAAATTCATCCAGAATGGGATGCGACGTACACGAAAATTCAGCGAGGCGAAGGCTGATGGCATTCGGAATTGATCGACAGCAATTAAAAGAATGGAAAAACGCGGTGCAGCGTGAAGAAATTGCATTTTTGACACATTATTGGCTAGATGACCGGTTTCCGACAGTAAATACGGTCACAAAAGCGGGATGCAGTGATCTCGAAAAGCTCATACAGTGGGGAAGGAAGTACGGTTTGCAATCAGAATGGATCCACGCACGCGAAGAATACCCACATTTCGATTTGCTTGGGGAACGTCAAGTAGACATTTTGAAGCAAGAAGGGCAAATCCATCAATTAACCCGATTAAAAAATGGTAAGCATGACTCTTTATAGGAGTCATGCTTACCATTTTATTTGTGATTTACGCTACTTCATAGTCAAAGGATAATTCTTCCGTTGACGAATCTGCATCAATATGCAAGTCATGGCCATCGAAGAACCAAAGATCTCGTTCTTCAATGTAATAATGCACGCCGTTCACGACATGTTCGACTGCTAGTTCGTCTGGTACTTCTTTCGTAATACCTATGGAAAAGCCTTCATGTAGCGGACTCGATCCGCCATAACGCGCGAAAAATTTTACATAATCGCCTGTAGTGACTTCCATTTCTTCTTCAAACCAATGAATGGCTTGTTCGGATAGGTGAATATTCATGCTCTATACATCCTTTCCAGTGGAGAAACCTATAGCCATTTTACTTTTGGTTCGGTTCCATTCTTAATTCGAGTAATATTGTCACGATGGCGATAAAAAATGAAGAAGCCCATCAGTGCGACGACTAAAAATAAATACAGATCGCCACCCATAAAGTAATAAATGAGACAGTATAGTGGTCCCATAACGGACACGATGATCGATGTTAACGATACCATCTTCGTTAGTTTTAATGCAATTAAAAACGTAATGACGACCAATAAGAAAATGGGCCAATTATAACCAAGTAATACTCCACCAGAAGTCGCAACGGCTTTTCCGCCTCTTAGATTGGCGAAAATAGGGAAGATGTGTCCAAGTACTGCAACGACTCCAAGAATCAACGGATGAATCGCCGTATCGTGAAAGTACGGCAATAACGGCAAGAGAACAGCTGCTGTTCCTTTGAAGATGTCTAGCAGTGTGACGACGATGCCAGCTTTTTTTCCGAGGACCCGAAATGTATTTGTCGCGCCCATGTTTCCACTGCCATGCTGTCTGACATCGGTTCCATAAAAAAGCTTGCCGATCCAGAGTGCAGAAGGGATCGAGCCGAGCAAATAAGCTGCCAGAATGATAACGTAATTTTCCATAGTGAACCCCTTTATGCATGATAAACTAATTTATTATTAGTGTAGCAGATGCATAAGTTCTGGACAATAATAGAATTCTAGAGGAAGATGAAGAACAGCCGAAAAAAGGAATTTCCGCATAAAACGTTCGGTGTGTTGTCATCGTTTGCTCGTTGCATTCCGTACATTTCTTCTATACAATAGGTTGAGCTGAAACAAAACGTTGATTTGACAAGGTTTATCAGAAGATGTATGATTAAAATAACAGAACATTTGTTTGACGGGGGTTTCATTTTGACGAAACAGAAAATACAAAATACGTATGATGATAGTTCCATTCAAATTTTAGAAGGCTTGGAAGCGGTACGAAAAAGACCGGGAATGTACATCGGTTCGACCGACACGAGAGGTCTGCACCACTTAGTCTACGAAATAGTAGATAACTCGGTGGATGAAGCACTAGCTGGCTTCGGTAATGAAATTGACGTCACGATCCATAAAGACGGCAGTGTCAGTGTGCGAGACTACGGACGTGGGATGCCGACAGGGAAGCATGAGTCAGGAAAACCAACTGCTGAAGTCATTATGACCGTGTTGCACGCGGGCGGAAAGTTCGGGCAAGGCGGCTATAAAACGAGTGGCGGCTTACACGGTGTAGGGGCATCCGTTGTCAATGCATTGTCCGAGTGGTTGGAAGTGACGATCTACCGAGACGGCAAGAAATTTCTCCAGCGCTTTGAGCATGGCGGTAAACCGGCCACGACACTTGAAGAAATCGGTAAAACGAAAGAAACAGGCACGACGATTCATTTCAAACCGGATACGACGATCTTCTCTACGATTAAATATCAATATGACACACTGGCAGAAAGATTGCGTGAGTCCGCTTTTCTATTGAAAGGTTTAAAGATTACGCTAAAAGAAGAAAGTACAGATAAGCAAGACATTTTCCACTACGAATCCGGAATTGAAGCGTTTGTTACCTATTTGAATGAAGAAAAAGAAGTGTTGCATGACGTAGCATACCTAGAAGGTGAAGTCGACGGCATTGAAGTCGAATTTGCGTTCCAGTTCAGCGACGGCTATGCCGAAACGATTCTTTCATTCGTTAACAACGTCCGTACGAAAGACGGCGGAACGCACGAAACCGGTGCGAAAGCTGCGATGACACGTGTGGTGAATGAATACGCACGTAAAGCGGGCTTACTGAAGGAAAAAGATAAGAATCTCGATGGCTCAGATATCCGTGAAGGGATTGCGGCGATCGTTTCTGTTCGTATTCCGGAAGAAATTCTGCAATTTGAAGGCCAAACGAAAGGTAAACTCGGCACGAGTGAAGCGCGAACGGTGACAGATGCCGTCATTTCGCAAAAAATGCTGTATTTCCTTGAAGAAAATGCGGAACTTAGCGCAAATCTTGTCCGTAAAGCCATCCGAGCACATCAAGCACGTGAAGCAGCACGAAAAGCGCGTGAAGACGCGCGTTCAGGCAAGAAACGCAAGAAATCCGATACATTGTTGTCCGGTAAATTATCCCCGGCCCAATCACGTAACGCCGCCAAGAATGAATTATATCTCGTGGAGGGTGATTCTGCCGGCGGTTCAGCAAAGCAAGGTCGTGATCGTACGTTCCAAGCGATATTGCCGCTTCGGGGTAAAGTCATCAATACGGAAAAAGCGAAACTTGAAGACATCATGAAAAATGAAGAAATCAACACGATTATCCATGCAGTTGGTGGTGGAGTGGGTGCTGATTTCCAAATTGAAGATGCTGCGTACGACAAAGTCATTATTATGACCGATGCTGATACCGATGGTGCACACATCCAAGTGTTGCTATTGACGTTCTTCTATCGCTATATGAAGCCATTAATTGAAGCAGGCAAAGTGTATATCGCGCTACCGCCTTTATTCAAAGTATTTAAAGGCGCCGGTAAAAGCGAAAAGCTTGCGTATGCGTGGACCGATGATGATTTAGAAGAAGCGATCGAAAAGGTTGGGAAAGGCTATATGCTTCAACGCTATAAAGGTCTTGGTGAGATGAACGCGGATCAATTATGGGAAACGACGATGGATCCATCCACACGAACGTTGATTCGAGTGACGATTGAAGATGGAGCGAAATCCGAGCGTCGCGTCACCACCTTGATGGGTGATAAAGTCGAACCACGTCGTAAATGGATTGAAGAGAACGTCGATTTTGGCTTGATTGAAGAACATAATATTTTAGATAATGCATATATACATGTTGAGGGGGATACGGAATGACACAGTCAGAAACGTTTCAAGATCTGCCCTTGGAAGAAGTAATTGGTGACCGTTTTGGGCGTTATAGTAAGTATATTATCCAAGACCGCGCGATTCCAGATGCGCGGGACGGATTAAAGCCGGTACAACGTCGTATTTTGTATGCGATGTTCCATGAAGGCAACACACATGAAAAAGCGTTCCGTAAATCCGCAAAAACGGTCGGTAACGTTATCGGTAACTATCACCCACATGGTGATACGTCCGTCTACGATGCCATGGTACGGATGAGTCAATCATGGAAGCTGCGTCATGAAATGGTCGACATGCAAGGAAATAACGGTTCGATTGACGGTGACTCCGCAGCCGCAATGCGTTATACCGAAGCGCGACTTTCTGCTATCGCAAGTGAAATGTTACGCGATATTCGTAAAGAAACTGTCGATTTTGCATTTAACTTTGACGATACAGAACTGGAACCCACCGTTTTACCAGGACGTTTTCCGAATTTGCTGGTGAACGGTTCTACGGGTATCTCTGCCGGTTATGCGACCGATATTCCGCCTCACGCACTGCATGAGGTTATTGATGCGGTCTTGATGCGCTTAAAGAAACCGAACGTCAGCGTAGATGAGCTGATGACGGTGATTCCTGGACCGGATTTCCCGACAGGTGCGATTATCCAAGGAACGGACGGAATTCGTACTGCCTATCAGACAGGCAAAGGGCGTTTCATTATCCGCGCATTGTGGGAAATTGAGCAGTTAAAAGCAGGTAAATCCCAAATCGTCATTACGGAAATCCCGTATGATGTCAATAAAGCCAATTTAGTAAAGAAAATGGATGAACTGCGCCACGACCGTCGTTTAGATGGTATTGCAGAAATTCGTGATGAATCCGACCGTACAGGAATGCGTATCGTCGTCGAGCTGAAGAAAGAAATAGACGGTACAGCCATTATGCAGTATTTGTTGAAACATACGGATTTACAGATCACGTACAATTTCAATATGATTGCGATTGCAGGTAGACGCCCGATGTTGATGTCTCTTCCAATGCTTCTGGATGCGTATATTGATCACCAAAAAGACGTGATTACACGACGATCTACCTTTGATATCCGTAAAGCGAAAGAACGATTACATATCGTAGACGGTTTGATAAAAGCTTTATCGATCCTCGATGAAGTCATTAAGACGATTCGCGCGTCAAAAGATAAGAAAGATGCGAAATTAAACTTGGTTAAAGCGTATGAATTTACTGAAGTACAAGCAGAAGCCATTGTTTCATTGCAACTATACCGATTGACGAATACGGATATTACGGAATTAAAACGCGAGGAACAGGAACTACGTGACTTGATCCAAGAGCTAGAAGCGGTTCTTGCAAGCGAGTCTAAATTGGTGTCTGTTTTGGTGAAAGAAATCAAAGCAATCCGTAAGCAATTTTCCGAACCACGTCGTTCCGTAATTGAAGAAAAAATTGAGGAACTGAAAGTGGATCTAGATATCTTGGTTCCTAGCGAAGAAGTCATGGTATCCGTCACAAAAGGTGGCTATGTCAAACGTACCAGCATGCGTTCGTACTCCGCTTCGGGTGGAAAAGGGCAGGAAATGAAAGAACACGATTATAATCTAATCGAATCTGCCATGAATACACAGCATCACTTGCTGTTGTTCACATCTTTCGGTAATTACATCTACCAACCCGTCCACGAGCTGCCAGAGATACGCTGGCGTGATTTAGGGCAGCATTTATCCAGCATTTGCGGACTCGAGCCAGGTGAAGAGCTAGTGGACGTGATCGCCCTTGAGAAATTTGATGAAACTCGCTGTATTTTGACCGCTTCATCCAATGGTAATGTAAAGATTTCGAAATTGACGGACTTCCAAGTGCAACGTTTTAACCGTTCGTTCAAAGCGATGAACGTTAAGAAAGACGATCGACTAGTTGGTGCACAGGTTATAACGGGGAAAGAAGACGTATTATTGGTAAGTAAACAAGCTTACTCGCTACGATTCGCATTGTCAGAGCTTGCCACTACCGGTATTCGTACAGGCGGCGTCAAGGGAATCAATTTAAAAGCCGAAGATGAGTTAGTAGCATTTGAAGTGATTACAGAGCAAGTACGCAACGTATTTGTAGCTACACAGCGTGGAACTATTAAAAGAATGAATATTTCAGAGTTCGAGACAAGCTCTAGAGCGCTTAGAGGCGTGACGATCATTAAAGAGTTAAAGTCCAATCCGTATCGAGTAGTAGATATGAAGCTGGTGAAAGACGATGAAGAATTCGTGATTCACACATCTAAGGGACTAAAGATAGAAATCGAACCCATGTCGATAAAAAATTCTAATCGTCAGTCTACAGGAAGTTCTGTAGTGGACGAAGCGAAAGACGGGCAGATTGTGCAAGTGGTGACGGTGAAGAAGGATAGGGAGTAAGCATAATGGAAGCGTCTTATGAAGTGATACAACTTCATAGGACGCTTTTTTCTTTATTTTATAGTGTAAGTACTACAGACTGAGTGAATCAGAAGGATCTGTCATAGGATGGAAGCTCCAGTTGGCGACGCTTTCCTAAGAGCCTACTCGTTCGCTCCCTGCGGGGTTTCAAGACGCACGCTAATCCCCACCCCAACAGACATTCAGCCTTACCGTTCCATTAATCTCACCATGGTCAGTGCACAAACCATGCACAATCACTTTAGAATTCCACAAAAACGCGACTATCGCTCTCCGAAGTCGCGGTCACTCAGCACGAAAGTCGGGTTCATCATGACTAGTCAGAAAATAGTAACTAGTTAAAACACATACACAACAAGCGCTGAGCGTCCGCTCAATTTATAATTCCACTCCTAATTACATTAAATATTTAACACAAAAAAGAAAATATAATGGAAAAGTCTCTTTGTTATGATTCTACTCAAGCAAGTATATAAAAAAGTAGAGTAGAAAGCGTAGAGGTGAAGAGATGATGAAAATGATGAATGAAGTACTACCATCGAATATTGAGCTGGAACCCTTATTCAACCCAAAAAGAGTGGCTGTACTAGGTGCTTCGGAAAACACGAACAAAATTGGTTACTTGCAATTAAAAGCACTACTAGACGCAGGCTTTGAAGGGGAGATCTACCCTATCCATCCCACAGCGAAAGAAATTGGAGAATTGCCTTGTTACACAAGCGTAGGCGATACACCCGAACAAGTCGATTTGGCCATTCTCTGTGTCGGCATGCACCAAGTAGAGAAATGTCTGATCGATTGCGGTGAAAGCGGTGTCAAGGCGGCGATCGTCTTTGCATCCGGCTACTCAGAGATTGGCGAAGAAGGAATTATTGCACAAAACCGCCTGAAAGAAATCGCTGAACAATACCAGATGCGATTGATCGGCCCAAACTGTGTAGGTCTTCTCAATACAACAAACGGCTTGATGGGTACATTCTCTCCAGGACTTACGAATGTACCGCTTGGCAAGAAACGTGAAGTAGGATTCGTTACGCAAAGTGGCGCTTTTGGTGTGTTGACGTATATTGCGGCAGCTCAGCATGGATTGACGTTTAATTACTTCGTCAGTGTCGGCAATGAAGTCGATGTAAGTTTCTCTGACGTCATTGAATACATGTTGCATGACCCCAAAACAAAAGTGGCAAGCGGTTATTTGGAAGGCGAGAAAAACGCAGAGAAGTTACGGAAACTAGCGAAATTCGCCCTTCAAATCAATAAACCGATTGTTATCATGAAGTCTGGACGAAGCAGTGCAGGCAGTCGTGCAGCAGCATCACATACCGGCTCATTGGCAGGTGCTGATAAAGTGTATGACGGATTCTTCAAGCAAGCCGGCATTGTGCGTGCAGACGATTACGATGATATTATTTCATTCTCTAAATTATTCTTAACCAATAAACTTCCGACAGGTAAAAATACAGTGATCGTCACGAGTTCAGGTGGCAGAGGAATCAACGAAGCGGATCGTTGTGAATCGTACGGATTAAACATCCATGCGCTAAGCGATAAAGTGCGAAAAGAAATCGAGAAAAACATTCCCGATTTTGCAAGCGCTTCCAACCCGGTTGATTTAACCGCGGCCGCATCGATCACCAATCCGGAATTGTATCTCGCACCATTAAAAGTACTCGTCAATGATCCCGATACAGACATTATCCTATTTCCGGAGTTCCCTATTCACTGGGATGAAAACACACCACTTCTTCAGGAATTCGTCGAAATTTGCAAGAACTCGGATAAGTTCGTGTTGATATCGAACTTCCCGCTTGAAGGCATGTCGATTCCAAAAGGCGTGCAGTATCTCGAAGACAACGGCATTCCATTCATTCTCGGTAATATGAATCCGATCCGCTCGCTTGCCAAATTAGTGGATTATGCAGAAGCATATAGAAAAGCGCACAAGATCAGCGATGAGCCTGCAAGAAAAGAACTGGACGTATCGAACATCCAGCACCTATTACCTGCAAACCAAACATTGAGCGAATCGCAGTCGAGTGAAATCCTCTCTGCATACGGTATCCGCACAGCGAAGCGAATCACTGCCAAGACGGCGGATGATGCAGTACAAGCTGCGAATCACATGGGCTATCCAGTCGTCATGAAAATCGATTCGCCTGATATTCCACATAAGACGGAAGTCAACGGGATCCGGCTGAATGTCCAGAACGGCCAGGAAGTACGCCAGGCGTTCAAGGAAATCTACGACAGTGCGAAAGAACATTGCCCAACAGCGGATCTTCACGGCATATCTATTCAGGAAATGTTGCCTGAAGGCGTGGAAGTCATCGTCGGTGTAACGAGTGATCCGACATTTGGCCCTGTCATCATGTTTGGTCTTGGCGGTGTCTTTGTAGAAGTCTTCAAAGATGTATCTTTCCGTGTCGCACCGATCACAAGACAAGATGCTATCGATAAGATGGAAAGCTTGAAAGGCTATCAAATCCTACAAGGCGTACGCAATAAAAAGCCCGTCGATCAAGAAGCCATTATCGATGTGTTACTGAAAGTTTCAAGATTAATTGAAGACTACTCGGATGTCATCCAAGAAATAGACATTAACCCGTTGATCGTTTACGAAGACGGCATTGTAGCGGCAGATGCATTGATCATCACAAAATAAGAGGAGGATGAAAATGGATTTGGATAAAAGTGTTATAGGCTTAACGAGCGCCGAATACGTGTTTGAAATCGAAAGAAGGCATGTCGGCCAATTCGCCACTGCCATCGGAGACGACAATCCACTCTATACAGACGACAGCTATGCGAAAGAGTCGGCATACGAAGGACTGATTGTCCCGCCGACATTTCCGATTGCGATGAACGATGGCAAAGTAGAAATGCCTTTACAACTTGACCACCGCCGGATGTTGCACGGCGAGCAGGAATTCTTATACTACAAACCGATCCGCGTAGGAGATCAACTACGTTGCCAGATGAAAGTTAGCGATCTGTATGACAAAGAAGGAAAGAGCGGAAAAATGCAATTTTTGAAACTAGATACAGAAATGAAAGACGAAGCGGGCGAATTAGTTTGTATTAGCCGCATGAACATTGTCTATCGTTCAGCAAAATAATGGGAGGTCGTCACATGATCAAGGAATGGGAGTTAAAAGAACTAAAGGTAGACCAGAAACTAGAGCCTATGGTGAAACCACCCATCACGAAAGTGCAGTTGGCTCAGTATGCAGGTGCTTCTGGGGATTTTAATCCATTGCACCTCGACGATGACTTCGCGCAGAAAATCGGCATGGATGGTGTCGTAGCACACGGCATGCTGGTAATGGGTTTCCTTGGGGAGTATGTGATGAAAATTGCTGGCAAGGAAGCACGCGTCGCAAACTTTAAGATGCGTTTCGGCAAAATGACGGTACCGGGCGATGAAATACGTTGCTCGGGTGTAGTAGAACGAACATATGAAGAAGATGGCAAGCGATGGATCGCACTGGATCTGACGGCAGAGAAAGTATCAGGAGAAGTGGTCGGATCAGGTAGCGCCATCTTACAACTGACATAAACAGACGTGAAATAGGAGGAAATCTATCTATGGGAACTATTAAAGACCGCTATGCCATTGTAGGCGTAGGAGAGAGTGAACGCTCAAGAAAATCGGGAACAACGCCTTTGCATTTGGCACTCGACGCGGCCCATGCAGCAATCAAAGATGCAGGCTTGAAACCGACAGACATCGACGGATTCATGAACTATAACGAAGGGGATTCCTGTACGTCTCACCAACTGGCAACGTATCTTGGTGTACGACCGAAATACGTCAAAGATATTCAAGGCGGCGGAGCGAGTACAGAAATGCTGATTGCGGATGCCGTGGCGCTCATTGAAGCAGGCCAGCTAAACACCGTATTGATCTATCGTTCCATGAACGGTAGTTCGGGAACGCGCGTAGGCCGCGGATATGATCCCGATATGTTACAAGGGGCGCTCTCGGGCGGAAGCTTCGTGATTCCGTACGGATCGGCAAGCCCATCTCAATGGTTCGGCATGTATGCGACACGTCATATGCACGAAACAGGCATTACGAAAGAACATCTTGGGCATGTGTGCTTGAGCTTCTATGAACATGCACAACGAAATCCAAAAGCATTCCTACACGGGAAGCCGTTAACGATGGAAAACTATCTCGCTACACCGGATATCAGTTCTCCATTCAATATCCATGATTCTTGCCTCGAACTCGATGAAGGAAATGCGATCATTGTCACGTCTGCTGAAAAAGCGAAAGACTGTACGTCAAAACCGGTCTATATCATGGGGATGGCGGCAAGACAATGTCATCCGCACGCTCACTACTGGAATGATATCGACCAAGTCGCATCTGATTACGTGGCGGAAGAACTCTATGAAAACGCGGGAGTGACACCGGACGATATCGATGTGGCCTCCATCTATGACTGTTTCAGTTGGGTTGTTATGCGCCAGCTGGAAGCATACGGCTTTGCGAAACGCGGAGAAGTGGGAGATTTTGTTGCGGAAGGCAACTTGAAGATCGGCGGTAAACTACCAACTAATACAGCGGGTGGCATGCTATCCGAAGGGTATACACACGGAATGAACAACGCCATTGAAATCGTTAGACAGCTGCGCCATGACTACGAAGGAACCGACCGCCAAGTAGAAGATTGCAAGATCGGTATTTGTACAGGCTGGGCTGGACCGGATATCGCTGGCGCTATGATCTTACGAAACTAGGAGGAATCACTATGACACAAGCAACGACTGCTTACCAAAAACCTATTCCATTGAAAGATATAGATAATGCCCCGTACTGGGATGCAGCGGACCAACATCAACTGGCCCTGCAAAAATGTGATGATTGTCATGCGTACTCACAACCGCCAGGCCCTACATGCGCAAAATGCGGAAGTGGAAATGTCAGCTGGGAACAGTTAGGCGACGATATTAAAGCTACCGTCTATTCGTATGTAGTTTCCTACCGTCCATTTTTACCAGGTTTCCAGGATGAGTTACCGACAATTATCGCTCTCGCACAGCTCGACAACGTGCCGGAAGTGAAAATTATGGGCAATATCTTGAATTGCCAGGAAAAAGATTTGGAAATCGGGATGCCGATCCAAATGACTTGGGTGGATATTACGGAAGACCGTGCATTGCCACAGTGGATTCCCGTTACGAATTGATCGATAGGCGATATAGAAAGGATGAGTGAGTATGGATTTCTCTTTCACGAAAAAAGAAGAAAAATTTAGAACCGAATTACGAACATGGCTTGAAGCCAATCTTCCCGAAGGATGGCTAGAAGGCAAGCGCGATTTGCCGGAAGACTTGGATGAATACTCCCGTGTATTACGTGCTTGGCAAAGAAAATTGTATGAAGGTGGATGGGCAGCCATCGCCTGGCCGAAAGAATATGGCGGTCGCAACGCCAGCTTGATGGAGGAAATTATCTACCATCAAGAAATGGTGCGCGTCAAAGCACCGCCACTCATCAACTATATCGGGATCCATATGGTAGGTCCTACGTTGATCGACATCGGAACGGATGAACAAAAAGAGAAATACTTGAAAAAAATCCTGACAGGTGAAGAAATATGGTGCCAAGGCTATTCAGAGCCAGGCGCAGGGTCGGATTTAACCGGCCTAAAAACACGTGCGGTAAAAGACGGCGATCGCTGGCTCATCAATGGTCAGAAAGTCTGGACAAGTTTTGGTCACGTGGCGGATAAATGCTTCTTGCTGACGAGAACGAGTACGCACCCGGAAAAGAAGCACCGAGGGATTACGGTGTTCATGATGGATATGCATCAACCGGGAGTCGAAACGCTTCCGATCGTGCAGATGGATGGACATAAAGACTTTAACGAAGTGTATATGACAGACGCTGTCGCAACAGATGCAGATATCGTCGGAAAAGTAGACTCGGGTTGGCATGTATTGATTGCTTTGATGCTCCATGAGCGTACGGGAATCGGTGCAGAACTCTTCACACTCGAAAAGCAATTCAACGATACAGTGGAACTGGCACAGCAGTATAAAGTAAATGGCAAGCCATTGATTGAAAATCCTCTAGTCAGACAAAAATTGGCGAATTTCTATGCCCGCGTGCGTGGATCGCTATTGAATTACTATAAAAACTTGACGACTACGATCAAGAATGGTCAACCGGGAGCGGAAACTTCGATTGATAAATTGGTGGTAACCGAATTGAACCAGGCACTCTCTGCATTTGCCGTAGAAATTCAAGGACACCAAGGTGTGCTATTTGATAAGGATGCCGTAGCGGATCCGAAGTGGCAGCATTTATTCCTCGCCTCATTCGGACAGACAATCGGTGGCGGTACGAGTGAAGTCCAACGCAATACGATTGGCGAGCGCGTACTGGGATTGCCAAAAGACATGGGACGTTAATAGATTTGGAGGGATGAAATATGGACTTTTCACTAACAGAAGAGCAAGAAATGTTCCGTGGACATATCCGTAAAATGTTGGATAAATTCGGCGGTACACAGCTAGCTCGAGAAATGATTGACAATAATCCGGAAAACTTGAAGAAAGTGTACACGACATTAGCTGAACTTGGATGCAGCGGCATCAACATTCCTGAAGAATACGATGGTATGGATCTGGATGCACTCGATCTCGTTCCGACGTTCGAAGAAATGGGACGTTCATTAGTACCTGGCTTGTTCATGGAAACATCCGCGTTGGTAGTACCGATCCTGAAGAAATATGGAACAGAGCAACAGAAACAACAGTATCTGTCCGCCATCGCTTCGGGAGAAACATGGATTTCATTTGCTGCACTTGAGCCGTTCAATGACTTCTCCCCAGCAGGTATCCAATGTACATTGGTGCAGCAGGATGGACAGTACGTACTAAACGGTACGAAGACGCTTGTACCGGAAGCAGAACTTGCGGATGCATTCCTCGTATTGGTACGCACAAACCAAGAAGATCAAGAAGACGGACTATCGCTTGTGCTGATCGACAAAACAGAAGGATTGAACATCGAGAAACAATCTTCTTTTGACGAATCAACACATGTAGCGAAAATCGAATTCAATCAGCTTGTCATCAAAGAAGATCAAATTATAGGTGAAGTAGACAAGGGATGGACGCAACTTCAAGAAGGTCTGTTGTACTTCAATGCCGCACTGAGTTCATACATCGTCGGCGCAATGGAAAGTGTCGTCAACATGGCGACGGAATATGCGAAGATTCGGGAGCAGTTCGGCCAAGCGATCGGACGTTTCCAGGCGATTAAACATAGTATCGTCAACATGAAAGTGAATTTGGAAATTGCGCGCTCACTGAGCCATTATGCCAACTGGGTAGTGGATACGGACGAATTCGATCGAGAAGCGGCCATTTACAGCGCCCGTACATATGCGACGGAGAAATTCATCGAAGTTTCGGCACATAATATTCAAATCCACGGTGGAATCGGATTTACCGAAGAAATCGATTGCCATTTATTTGTAAAGCGCGCTCGCTATTATGATCAGTATTTAGGTTCCACCCCTTTCTATCAAGAAAAAGTAGTCGCTTCTCTAGGCTGGTAATTTGAAGGAGGAAAACATATGACGAACGTATCCGAGAAATCCAAATTGACGACTTACGGCAATATTATGAACGGCAAGTCGGTACAGGCACAAGACGGGGCTGTATCAAACAGTATCGATCCATCTACAGCGGAAGTATGGGCAACTATTCCTTCCAGTAAAAAAGAAGACGCAGAACTGATCATCCAGGCAGCACGTGCAGCATTCGATGACTGGGCGAATCTGCCTGCCCGTACACGCGGCGACTATATGCGTAAGATCGGGGACATGATTCCCGAGTATGCTGCGGAGTTGCTTGAGCTTGAAACGCGTAATAACGGCTGGGTACTAGATGAGTATCAGTATTTGGCGGAAGTGTTAAAGCAGGTCTGGTACGACGCAGCGGGAGCGGCATCTCTTGTAGGTGCACAAGGTCGTACGGTACAGATGGGCACAGGAGATTTTGGTTTCACTTCACGTAAGCCATACGGAGTAGTAGTCGGAATCTTACCTTGGAACGCTCCTTTATTCACCTTTACGATTAAGGCTGCCTATGCGCTAGCGGCAGGGAATACTGTCATCATTAAACCATCTGAGAGTGCAGCGGTCGGATCATTGCGATATGGCGAGTTGATTTCACAAATCTTACCACCTGGCGTATTGAATGTCATTTCGGGTGCGGGTCGTGAAATCGGGGATTACCTCGTCTCTCACAAAGAAGTGAATAAAGTGAGTTTGACAGGATCCAAAGCAACAGCGGAGCGTATTACAAAAGCGACTGCGCATTCACCAAAGTCATTGATCTTTGAACTTGGCGGAAAATCTCCGAATATCGTCTTTGAAGATGCGGACATCGATCAAGCGGTACACGGATTGATCAACGGCATTTTCACACCGAACTCCGGTCAGATTTGTGTGGCAGGTTCACGCATGCTGATCCAGCGCTCCATTTACGACGAAGTGATTGGACGTTTAAAAGAGTTGATGACGAATGATGAATTCGTCAAACACGGTGATACGCTGGATACGAACAACACTATGGGGCCTATCGCAAACGAAGCGCAATATCAGTCGGTATGCGGGTTTATCGATGAGGCATCAAAAGAGGAGTACGAAGTGGTATTCGGAGGAAAATATGGCGGAGACGCGGTTCTACCGGGGCGACCAGAATTTGCGAACGGATATTGGGTGCAACCTACGCTCGTTAAAGTAGCTGATAACAGTTCAAAACTGGCTCGTGAAGAAATTTTCGGTCCTGTGGCGGTCGCTATTCCATTCGATACCGAAGAAGAAGCCATTCAAATTGCGAATGATACCAACTTCGGTCTGGCAGCAGGCGTATGGACGCAAAATCTCAGTGTTGCACACCGTATGATTGATAAGCTTCAAGCAGGTAATGTCTGGGTCAATACGTACGCTAGAGTAGGTGCAGATCTTCCGTTTAGCGGCATCAAAGAGAGCGGTTACGGTACGGATTCGGTTCTGGATTATACATTGGAAAAAGCTTGTGTCATCAATATCCGGTAAACAGCCAGTAACGTCTGATCTGTGGCGGGAGGGCTTCGGTTCAAGCATACCGGAACCTCCTTCTGCAGATCTTCACTTTAGACCACTTCTAGATTTGACATAATGAATAAAGTTTGTAGAAGCTATTACACTATCGATAAAGGGAGGCCACTAAATGAATGAAGCGGCACTAAAAGATAAATCGATTAATAGAGGTTTTTTATTCATCAGTTTTGGAGCATTCTTTATTATGTTAAGTTTAGCAACCCATCTTCCTGCATACCCGCATATGCTTGCGGAATTTAATCTGACGCCGGGATATGCGGTTTGGATGCAACTGGGTCTGGCTGTTGGGTTGACGGGATTCCAGCCACTACTTGGATGGATTGGTGATTCGTTCGGATTGAAGATCGTCATCTTAATTGGCGGTATTTTTATGGTCGTCGGATCATTGCTTGTAGCTTTCTCGTTTTCTTTCTGGGTGCTCGTTCTCGGTTTATTCTTTAAAGGAATCTCGGGTGCGGCGATTGCACCGTCAGGAATTGCCTACGCCGGTAAATTCATGGTCGGTACGCAACGTGCGAAAGCGATTGGAACGTTTGCTGCGTTCATCACAATCGGTGCGGTATTCGGTCCGGTCATCAGCGGTATGATCGTCGATACGGCGAACTGGCAAGCAAGCTTTATCTTCACTGCTATTCTTGGTGGTTTAGGCATTGCACTCTTTGCTTTTGTTCCACACGTCAAAGTACAAGCACGTAAGAAGTTGGATGTTCTTGGTTTGATTTTCGTCATCGCTCTATTGCTCGGTTTGTTGACGATACCAACATTCATCAACAGCTTCGGAATCGAATCCGGCATGTGGATTCCATCATTGCTAGTATTCATTACGGCGTTGATCATCTTGATCTTTGTAGAGAAAAAACAAAAAGCTCCGTTGCTCGATTTGGAGTACGTGGCGAATCGGAACTTCTGGGTACCTACGACGATTGCGGTATTCATCTTCCTTGGTTACTCGGGTGTGATGTACTTATTAACATTCTTTGTACAGAACGTACAAGGAAAAGCCGCTACAACAGTAGGCTTCCTGCAGATGGCTGTATTCCTAGGAACATCGGTCGCAGCTTATTTAAGCGGAAGAATTATGAAGAAACTGTCAGCGCGATTGATTATGGGATCGGGAATTCTCATCTTTGCTTCCGGAATCATCATGTTGAATTTCGTTACACTTACAACATCGTTTGTGTATTTGTTCATTGCTATGAGTCTGGTCGGTCTCGGTGTTGGTTTCCAAACACCTGTAGTCAAAGGGCTTGTCGTGTCTAAAGCTTCAACTGAACGAATGAATGTCGTGACATTTACGAATACGGTAATTGAAAACTTGGCACAGAGAATGGGCGCATCATTAGCACTTGTTGCTTTCTCTATCTTCTCTGCAAGCGGTAATAATGTTGGGGCAGTCGTGAATACATCTTGGGTGATTATGGGCTTCATCGTCATTGCATTGTTATTCCTACCGTTGATTCCTCGAACGATTCCTGGAATTCACACGAGTGAAGCCGACTTGGTCGATACCAATGTAGTGCCGAAAGTGTTACAAACTGAAGAAATCAAATAAATTGTGCGACAAAGTATAGAGAGGAGTCTTTTATATGAATATTTATGTCTTACTGAAAAAAACATTCGACACGGAGGAATCGATTTCCGTGTCAGGCGGTCGTATTGACGAAAGTGGTGCGGAGTTCATTATTAATCCGTACGACGAATATGCGGTCGAAGAAGCGATTCAGCAACGCGACAAGCACGGCGGAACGGTAACGGTTGTGACGATTGGTGATGAAGACTCAGAGAAGCAATTGCGTACGGCACTTGCGATGGGTGCGGATGACGCGGTACTCATCGATACGAGTGACGATCTGGATGAAGGTGATCAATTCACAACGGCGAAAATCTTGGAAAAATTCTTTGAAGATAAAGAAGTGGATTTGATCCTCGCAGGCAATGTGGCAATCGATGAGGCAAGCGGACAAGTAGGCCCTCGTCTAGCAGAGCGTCTAAATATGCCGTTCATTACGACGATCGTCAAGCTAGATATTGAAGGCGAAGTGGCGAAAATTGAAAAAGACGTAGAAGGAGATCTTGAGAAAATAGAAGTATCTTTGCCTGTGCTCGTAACGTGCCAGCAAGGACTGAATGAGCCGAGATACACGTCACTTCCAGGTATCATGAAGGCGAAGAAAAAGCCGCTTGAACAACTTGAACTCGATGATTTGGATCTCGATGAAGACGACGTGGAAGCGAAGACGGCAACGATTTCTATTTTCTTACCCCCTAAAAAGCAAGCTGGACGTATTTTAGCAGGAGAAACAGGAGAGCAAGTTAAAGAACTGGTCAGCTTATTGTCCAATGAAGCGAAAGTAATCTAAACAATCTACGAAATGAAAGGAGTTTTACTATGAGTGAAAAGATACTAGTAATCGGGGAATTGCAGCAAGGGGTTCTTCGTAAAGTAAGTTATGAGACAATCGCAGCGGCAAAACAAGTAAATGCCGACGCAGAAATTCTGGCATTGGTACTAGGTGATGGAGACTTGCAGCAACCGGCTGAAGAAATGATCCACTATGGTGCAAACCGTGTTATTACCGTCTCACATGCCAACTTGAGCAACTATACATCAGAAGGCTATGGACAAGTCATCATGGAAGTGATGCAGGAGGAAAATCCATCCGGCATTATCATGGGCCACACGTCAGTCGGTAAAGATGTAACACCAAAAATCGCAAGCCGTCTAGAACTTGGACTGATCTCGGATGCGGTGGCAATTGAAAAAGAAGATGATCAAGTCATTTTCACTAGACCTATCTACTCCGGTAAAGCGTTTGAAAAGAAAGTGATGAAAGATGATGGATTGCTATTTGCGACGATCCGCCCGAATAATATTTCTGCTTTGGAGCACGACGCGAGCCGTACAGGCGAAATCATAGCAAAAGAAGTGGATGTCAAGGACTTGCGTACGATCGTTCAAGAAGTGATCCGCAAGAAAACAGAAGGCGTAGATTTATCGGAAGCGAAAATCGTTATTGCCGGCGGACGCGGCGTCAAGAGCGCCGAAGGGTTTAATGCATTGTATGAGCTAGCGAACTTGCTAGGCGGCGCTGTAGGGGCTTCTCGAGGCGCCTGTGACGCGAATTACTGCGATTACTCGCTACAAATCGGTCAAACCGGAAAAGTGGTTACGCCCGATCTCTATATCGCAGTAGGTATTTCCGGAGCGATTCAGCATATGGCAGGCATGTCGAACTCCAAAGTGATTGTCGCGATCAACAGTGACGAAGAAGCAAATATTTTCAAGATGGCAGATTACGGCATCGTCGGTGACCTGTTCGAAGTTCTTCCGTTATTCATTGAAGAACTCAAATTGCAAGGCGCGTTAGTATCCTAACTCTTGAGCATTCATAAAACAGCTTGGAAAGTTCGATTACCGGACTTTCCAAGCTGTTTTTGCGTTCTAGTCTTTACTGCATGTCCCTTCGACTAAAGTAAAAGTACATAGTGAAACTTGGAAATCCATGTTATACTATTCTGAACTTACGGTTTATCGGAGGGACTATATGTGATTAATTACGATTTACTGTTAAATAACACGAACTGTGAACTGACACATCATCAAACCATCGCAAATAAAATCGACCCATTTCAAGTGATTATTATACATGATCGTCAGCCCAACTTTTTTGACTATAATTACTTACTTAATTTCCCGTCTGAAAACGTGCGGAAAAAAGTGGATACCAACCGTATTTTTCCGAGGGTGAAAAACGAAACATTTATTGTCCGTCAGCAAGACTACGAAGACAATATTGAGTTGTTTTTCAAGATTCGTGTTGACGCGAGACGCGAAGTACACGCGAAAGCAACAGAGTTCATGATCGCTAAATTTTTCAGTACCTATGAAAGCCATCTTGCACCGTTGCTTGTGAATAAGCCAACACTCAAATGGGAAATTATAAATAAATTATATGATAAGTATGATAAATTAGTACGCGATCACACCCATTTAAATGACGAGGATTCTTGGAATATATTCAGCACATGGTACAGGACGTATTTAATGAATCATACTGTCAATGAAATGCTCAAAAAGCATGGCTATCATACTCTAAACGCTCTTGATCGAGAAGTGTTGAATGAATTATTTCTAGAAGAAATGAGGATAAGTTTCGTTTCCAACGATAGCTTTCTGAATACATTCACTGCTGACGTCAACGTTTACATCGAAAAAATGGTTTCCGAAATACTTGCGGTATTTGAATCTGAAAAAAATTCAATGGAGCAGATTAATGAATTGCTGGGAGTCAGCGAGCAGATTTCCGTACATCAGCCAATCGAATCAACAGCAAAAACGAATAATCTGGTTGTCATGAGCAATGCCATCTATCAATTCATCACTGAAGCTATTTCCAATCAAAAATTCACTTTCCAGTCAGATCAATGGCCAAAAGCGACGATTGATACTGCCACATTGGCAGGTACTTTGCAGTTACTTCCGCATAAAGAAGAACGCACAGCAAGTCGTATGATTCAACTGCAAAAGGATGCCCAATCATTATCAGAAATCGATGTGGACGTATTAGATTCTCTATGCCATATGTATGTGGCGCAAGTAGGTGACCGCGTAGAAATTCGCTTCGATGATCTACTGACAATTCGTGGACTAAAAACAAAACTCGGAGGAACAGGTAGACGCGGCGGCTATGAAAAAGAACAACGCATCCACGTGATGAAAGCGCTTTCGACAATACAATCACTATGGATGGAATTCGAAACAGTCTTAGTATATGAGCAAGGGAAACCCGTCAATAAGAAGCTGCAAGGGCGTGCGTTCATTTTTACGAATGAAGACGGCAGTTTGTGCGAATTAAACGAAGAGTCATTACCCGAACGTCTATATGTAACGATGGGGGAAGTATTTGATCCTTTCTTGCAAGGCACTGTCAGACAAGTAAAGTTATTACCGAATCAAGCGATTGAATTCAATCCGTATCAACGGAAATGGGAGAAAAAACTTATCCGTTATATAAGCTGGCGCTGGCGTACTCAAGCACGAAAAGCAAGCTATTTGCAGCCGCATAAAATCAGTACATTGCTTGAAAAAATCGGTATGCAAATAGACTCACAAGCACCTTCACGTATTCGGGACCGACTGGAGAAAGCCCTCGACCTATTAGAGGAAGAAGGCGTGATAACATTTTGGCAATACAATCAATGGAATGAAGATTGCATGTCAAAGAAAGGCTGGTTACGACTCTGGTTGGATGCGACGATCATCATCGCGCCGCCTGACGAGATTGTTAGCTATTATCAACCGATCGAGAGAAAAAAATCAATCAAAGCACCAACCACTTTTTCCTTAGTACAAACAAAAGAAGAAGTCTGTAAGAATATTGGTAGCGATTTTAAAGAATGTCGCATCAACCGTGGTTTGACACTAAAACAAGTAGCCGAAGAATTGAATATTTCGACGTCCTATATAAGCAATATCGAACGAGGTGGAGCGTTACCTTCACAAACGGTCTATAAAAAGATGAAAGATTGGTTAAATTAAACCAATAAAATGTACGGTGTACCGTCTGGAAACAATGATCGAATTTAAAATAATTTTCAAAAACCGAACATACCGACGCTATAATAGTGGTATACTAAGCAAAGCTCATTTTTTGTCGAGCTTTGCTTTCTTTTATCGACAAAAGCAATAAGTAGAGAACAGTAAATTCTTATGAAACCTGGTTCCAAATAATCCTTCTTCATATACTATTATTCGCATCATGTAAACTAACACACCAAACATATCGCACGTGCAGCAATCAAGGAAGGGAGATCGGGGAGTGCAATGGTAATATCATGCATGGAGCTTAGTTGATAGGTAAAAGATTGTACTTAAATGTCGGCATCTAAAGTAAGCAATGCACAAGGAGAAAAGGCGAGAAATGCAAAAAACGTTATGTAAAGATAAAACTTCAGTAATTATATCAACAAAAAAGAAGCACGAACATACGAGCGTCAAAAAAATGGTATACTAGGCAAGGTTTATGAATATCGGTAAGTTTATATGGATATATGATCTTGTTGAACACGGTTCCAAATAATCCTTGTCTATACAATATTCCTCGCACCATATCATCTAACAAACATTGACTACAACACGTAAAGTAATCAAGTACACCATCTTCGAATACATAAAAAAAGATTAAGCAGATTATTCGGAAGAGAAGAGGGCCATCAGATGTTTGATGATAGGATAACCAAAATGAAAAGTATTTGTCAATGATTTTTCATATCAAAAGCTTATAAAAGTGATAGGTTGACGGATTAAGCAGTACGTTAAAATTGTCTGGTCGGGTTAAGCTAGTAAGATGGATCATCACGACAGTAAAACAGCATCTAAAATGTAGAATGAAAAAACAATAAATATTGTTTGCCGAAGAAAATAAACGACAAACACATAAACAGTGCATAAATGTCGTAAAGCTTGAAGTTAACTTGTTGAGCAATTATAATTAGCCGAGCGCATAATTCAGCGAAAAAAGCGCTAATATCTCACTATCACAAGTATACTTATTAGTGATACGTAACTTCCTATAATTTATATTATGTTCGGGGCGTTCTACGATCTATACATATTCTATTCTCCTAAGTATCCTTCTCGCCCTAGCTTTCTACGCGATGCTTATAATCTTTCGTCTTAATGTCATCAAAATCGATATATCCTACACTGTACTCAATGACATCATTAATAAATAGCTTGTGATCTTTTGCGAACTTTTTAACGGATTCTAATAACTCTTGATCATATGTGGTTTTATATTGGATTCGATCTATTGGTCGTAAATTCTTATCGTACTCAATAACTCCTGCAGCTAATACGTTCCGTAAACCATTTTCTAATAAATAATTGCTATATGTATCAAGTTCTTCAGATAAACCTTTTAATTGCTCTAAAATTTCCTGACTGATATTCGTACGGAATTTAATCCGTGTTTCATCTGTAGTTTGAATCATTCTTCCACCCACTAATTTCCACATTATCTATTCCTCCTAAATTTAACAAAAACTCGCAAATAGTATATTCACGAGTTTATCTTTTGTAATCGATCTGTTTGTCGTAACGCCTGGATATTTGCAGAACCTGTTGCAAACATGGCCATACGTAATTCTAGTTCGCGGACTTCCATTGTCTGGAAAACACTCTCAGCTGATTGAGTAGCTTCTTCTAAAATTGCGCGACCAAAACCGACAAAATCTGCACCTAACGCAATACATTTTGCAGCATCGACACCTGTATGAAGTCCACCGCTTGCGATCAGTAATTTATCATTCATATAAGGTTCGACTAGTCGTAGTGAATCTGTCGTTCGAATTCCCCATTCGCTAAACGCTGCGGCCGCTTGCTGTTTGATTGCAGTTGTACGGTATTTCTCTACTTGACTCCAAGATGTCCCACCTGCCCCGGCTACGTCAATGAATGACACACCGATATCTAGAAGTTTTTTAGCCGTTTGACCATCTATTCCCCATCCGACTTCTTTAATGCCGACGGGAACCGATAATTCACTGCATAATTTCTCAATTTTACATAATAAATTACTGAAATTCGTATTACCTTCTGGCTGAATAACTTCCTGTAAAACATTTATGTGCAGAACTAACGCATCTGCATCGGTATACTCGATAATTTGCCGACATTCATCAGCGGAAAATCCATAATTTAACTGCACTGCACCTAAATTCGCGATAATGGGGGCTGTTGGAGCGTATTTTCGTAAAGCAAATGAAGGACGGAATGCCTTACTCTCTATTAAAGCACGCGTCGAACCTAACGCCAGTGCCCAGCCTCTTTGTTCTGCAGCAAGTGCGAGATTTCGGTTAATCGTTTCTGCAAAGTCCGCACCACCAGTCATCGAACTTACTAAAAAAGGTGTTTTACATGATTTATTTAGAAAGTGTTGCTCTGTATTGATATCGTCAAATGATAATTCAGGTAAGGCATTATGTAGAAATTCATACTGCTCCAAACCTGTCGTGATCGCATTTCCAGTGACATGTTCATCCAACACGATTTGAATATGCTGTGCTTTCCGGTCATTCAATTGCTTGCCCATGATTTTAGCTCCTATCTACTTATACATCCATTTCTGTCTTTGCCGGCTACTATGAATTATAGCGGTTCTATTTCGATTACACAAAAAATAAAAGCTCTGATAGGAAATCGGAGCTTTGTGTTCTTTAATATGTTGACACTACATATCTTTTCCATTTCTCATCCATTATTTGTCCTCGTTCAAGGTACATAATGCGATCGCCGAGATGTTCTGCTTCATCGAGATCATGCGTCACAATAATGAACGGGATTTTCCACATGTCATGTAAACGTAAAAGCTCAGTTTGACACTGTTTCCGCGTTTCTTTATCGAGAGCTGACAACGGTTCATCCAGTAATAACACAGAAGGTTGTGTGGCAAGTGCACGAGCCAACGCTACACGTTGTTTTTCCCCGCCTGAAATCTGATGGGGATACTTCTGCAATAAATGCTTAATCCCCAGTACTTGTAGCAACTGGAGAATCATTTCATTCCGATTTTTTCGCTCATTCTTTTTCACGCCGAACCAAATATTTTTCTCCACCGTCATATGTGGAAACAACGCATAGTCTTGGAATAAATAACCGATTTGCCGATCGCGAGCGGGCAACGGCTTTTCACCAGTTTTGAAAAAAATGCGTTCATTCGAAACAATCAATCCGTGATCCGGGTGTGTGAGCCCTGCAATATAGTTTAAAATCGTTGTTTTACCTGAGCCGGATGGACCGACTAACACCATGATTTCGTTGCACATTTCAAAATGAATGTTCATCTCAAAATGTGCGAGTTGTTGATGAATGTCTACATGTAGCATGTCCAATCCCCTTTCGATTCAAGATTTCGTAAACCGTCTAATATTGCGCTTGCTCCACCAATTCACCCATAAAATCAAACTGAAGCCGAATGTACTGATCATGATGACCCAAAACGTAGCTTTTTCCATTTGTCCTGATTCTACCGCGAAATAAATCGCCATCGGAATCGTGTCAGTTCTACCCGGTATGTATCCCGCAAGCATTAACGTAGCACCGAATTCACCAAGGCCTCTTGCGAAAGACAACACCAATCCGGCGAGTAACCCTGGCCAAGCGAGTGGGAATACAACGGACCAGAATACACGCCATTCCGAAGCGCCCATCGTACGCGCTGCATTCGATAATCGTTCATCGAGACTTTCAAAAGCGGCTGCTGCACTTTGATACATCAGTGGAAATGATACGACAATAGACGCGATCACAGCACCAATCCACGTAAAGACAATTTGAAAATCGAACCATTCAAGCAACCAACTGCCGATCCAGCCCTGTTTGCCAAATAAAATGAGTAAACCGAAGCCAACGACTGTCGGTGGTAACACGAGAGGCAATAAAAATAATGCTTCCAATAGGCTTTTTCCGAAAAAATCACGTTTCGCAAGCAAATACGCAATGAACACACCTACTGCAAACACAAAGATAGTGGAGATAGCAGCTACTTTCAAAGATAATACTAAAGGGGAATAATCCATATCCAGCACGCCTTCTCCCTCTTTCCTTTACTTAAATCCGAACTTCTGCAACGTTTTTTTTCCTTCATCACCAGTCAAATAATCAAGAAATTGCTGTGCGGCTTCTTGATGTTTGGATTCAGCCACGACAGCGCCCGGGTATACAATCGGCTCGTGCCAGTCGGCTTCAGCTTCTGCCAATGTTTTTACATCATCCGAAATGAATGCATCACTGGAATATACGATGCCATACTCTACGTTACCCATTTCTACGTGTGTCAGTACTTGCCGTACGTCTGACCCTAGAACTAACTTATCTTGCAAAGGTTCCCAGAGATCCAAGCTTTCGAATGTTTCTTTCGTATAACGACCAACCGGAACTGATTCAGGCTCACCTACTGCCAAATGATCGATAATTGCTGGATCCAAGTCTTCGAATGAAGAAATCGCACTATCGGAATCATTATGTGCAATCAAAACAAGTGCGTTTTCCGCGAAATTTTTTCTTGATTCATTGACAAGTAACTCTTTATCTTCCATGTCGTTCATATCTTTTGAACTGGCAGACAAGAATACGTCAGACGGGGCGCCATTTTCAATAGACGTTGCCAATTTTCCTGAGCTTCCGAAGTTGTATATTACAGAGATCCCTTCATGGGCTTCTTCAAAAGATCGTTTTAACTCTTCCAATGCATCCGTCAAACTTGCAGCCGCAGAAATGATCAGTTCCACTTTCGGTGTTTCCTGATCTAATGCTTCTGTGTTTCCAGTTTCATTCATATCTGAACATCCGACTAGAAAAACAGCTAACAGAACGAAAAAAGCAGAAAGTGACAATCGTTTCATTATGTATCCCCTACTTCTCAATTACTTATAACTAGATATAACTAAATATATCTAGTTATATATGGAATCATCATATTATGCTTTATGACACTTGTCAATTTTGCAATTATTGATGATTTGTCGGAAGATAGATGTACTATTCTTGGAGGGTTGAGACATGACAAATCTAGAACATGATATTTCCTATACGACCGATGAAATCGCTCAATTATTGAAAGTATCGAAATTAACGGTGTACGACATCATTAAAAAGGGAGAAATCCGTGCCTATCGCGTGGGACGTCAAATGCGTGTCGATGCTGTGGATTTAACAGCGTATAAAGAACGACTGAAAAGCGGTGGTGAATCTGCTCCAGTGCCTTCGAATTCGCCGATCCAACAAGTCACTGCGTCAGCATCTACAACGGACAAACAAATCATCATCAGCGGACAGGATTTAAGCCTGGACATTATGGCCAGTCACATAGAAGAATCCGGACTTTATCAGCCATTGCGATCATTCTCTGGTAGTTTAAACAGCTTGATCAAGATGTATCAAGGCCAAGCCGACATCGTCAGTACGCATTTATTTGATGGAGAAACTGGTGAATACAATCTACCGTATATTAAACGGCTGCTTACTGGACACTCTTATATGGTCATCCATTTGCTTGGCAGAAAAGCAGGCTTATATGTGCAAAAGGATAATCCGAAGCAACTACAGAACTGGTCGGATCTCGCGCAACCGGGAATCTGCCTTGTGAACCGTGAGAAAGGCTCAGGAGCTCGAGTTTTGCTGGATGAGCAACTACTTCTCGCAGGAATTACGGGCCCTTTTATTAACGGCTATGACGACGAGGAGCTGAATCACATGGCTGTAGCGACACGAATCGCTTCGGGTCATGCAGATGTAGGCGTCGGAATCGAAAAAACGGCTCGATTACTAGATGTAGACTTTATTCCATTGATACAGGAGCAGTATGATTTAGTACTGATTAAAACGGCTGAAAACGAAAAACTGCGCGAGCTCATAGTCAAGACACTGAACTCAACCTCATTCAAAGAAAAACTAGCTGTGATGGGTGGCTACGACTTAACGAGAACAGGAACTATTTTGTATGAAACCGTATAGAGACAGTGGGACAGTGCGCGTTTCGCTCATTAATTCGTATAAGCGCTCATAGTTCATGCGTATCCGCTCTATGGTCATCGCCAAACGCTCTATCACGGTCCGTAACCGCTCATACTTTCCAGCAAGCGCTCTATTAAGCCCTATATCCGCTCAAGAGCCTCCAAGTTTCGACAGTGTGAACTTAAACATCTCACGTATCACTACATCCGGTATTCATTTCAATGAAATCCCATACTATTCACCTGTCCACTCTTCTAAACAATTCCATAAAAAAAGTAACCCACCTTAGGCGGGTTACTCTCTGTCGTCTTCATAATACTCTTCAATCGAATCTGTCTCATAATACATTTCTTCTTGCGTCTCAAAGCGATTGTATCGCAACGTGAACAAATAAAACACATGCGTGGCGACTACTTTCAGCAATGCATATGCTGGAATCCCGAGAATCACTCCAGCGACGCCGAACAGCGAGCCGGCCGTCAGTAAAACGAAGATAATGGTGATCGGATGAATATGTAGCGACTTCCCCATGATCTGAGGCGAAATAAATTTCCCTTCGACCACTTGCACAATCGTCCAAACAATCGCGAGCTTCACGAGCATGAATGGCGACGTGACCATCGCAATAATAGCGGCAGGCGTGATCGCAATCACTGGCCCGAGATACGGCACGATACTCGTGAACATCGCAAGTACCCCAAGCAATAATGCATATTTCATTTTAATAATTAAGAAGCCGATCGATACCATGATCCCGATCGCAATCGCCACCAAAATCTGCCCTTGAATATACGCGCTAATTTGTCTGTCCGCATCGCGGAAAATGATCGATGCATCATCACGCAAACGTGGTGGCAACATGCGCAAAATCATCTGAGGTAACTTCTCGCCATCCTTCAATAGATAAAATAGAATGAGCGGCACGGTGACGATGCTCAAGATAATTCCAGTAAGCGCGGAAACGAATGACGTCACGCCTGATGCGATACCACCTATCGTCTCCGTGAAGAACTTTCCGATGCTCGCAAAGCCAGAATCGAGGAACGTATTGACGTTAAAGTTGAACCCTTGATAGACAGAACCGAAAATAGAATTCCGTAAAAAATTATCCATATCTAAGATCAACTGTTTGAAATACGTTGGAAATTCATCGAATAAATTGATCGTCTGCAAACGCAGGAACGGTAACACTAAGAAAATCACTAATGTCAGTAAACCAGCAGCGGCTAGTAAGATGATTAAAATGCCATAGACGCGTGGTATGCGCAAACGTTCTTCCAAAAAGCGAAGAATGGGACGCATTAAGTAGTATAAAATCGTCGCGAGCACTACCGGCAAGACGACAGTAGAGAAAAATACTTGAATCGGATAGAAAATAAATGAAACTTGAGTGAAGACCAAGATGATCAATCCAATGAACAATAAACAAAGCAATACAAACAATGTAGATTGACCACCGAGAAATCCGACGATTGGTGATGTCGAACGAATAGACCAGAAGTCTCGTAAAGAAGACTTTTTTGGTGGTTGCCTCACCGATTCACTCCCCTTTTATTCGATCCGTTAAGGTGTACTCAAAAACGAACGGATCGCTTCTCTGTTTTTATCTAAATCAATATCAATTACAGATCCTGCATGGCTATATGAAGTGAAGGAATAACTGTCCTCCACTGGAATACGTAATGTCTGCAGATCTAGTTTCCGTTTTGCGATGACGGTTAGCACTTTTGTTAGCTCGTCTTTCGTCGTTAGATCCGTTTCAATGAAGTTATCGAGTGCGCCGGCTAATTTAGGTGCTTGCAAAACAGTCGACACACTAAACAGCTCGTCTTTCATCGCTTGAATGACTTCCTGTTGGCGATTGACTCGTCCAAAGTCGCCTTCATCATCTGCGCGGAATCGGGCATAACCGAGTAACTCCTTACCGTTCAACCGCTGTACGCCTGGTTTTAGCGTGACACCGATTTTCTCGGACATTTCATTCTGTACATTCATTTCGAGGCCTTTTGGAAACGTAATATCCATAATCGATTCGAAATTATCGAAATCGACGACTGCGTAGTGATGAATCGGAATATTGAACATCCCTGAAATCGTTTCTTTCGCTGTTTGCACTCCCCCTAAATAGTACGCGGTATTGAGCTTGTACGACTGATACCCTGGAATTTGTGCGTAAATATCACGCATGAATGAAATTAAGTGCGCAGTTCCAGCGGTTTGGTCCCAAGACAGCACCATCATCGTATCGGTACGATATTTTCCGGAACCGTCATTGTCGACGCCGAGCAATAAATAATTTTCCGTCGTCGGATCTTGTGGACTCAGTAAGTCGCCCTGAAATTCTCCAGGGTCAATCTTACTCCCAGCCGTCATGGCCTTGCCTTGTTTATATTGAAAGTAACTATACGCTGATATGGTGATCGTGAAAAGCAATAGTAGAGTCATAAAAACTCTGCCCACGCGTAATTTACGCTTCTTTTTTCTACGTTGTGGCTGTTGTTCGTCGAAGTGTTCGTCCATGTGGCATTCATTCCTCCATTATCCGTGTGTATCCTGTTATGAGGACGTTTCTGTTCACAACGGGTTGCGTCCAGTCACGAGCTTTGCTTGGCGGATCGACCTATTTGCAACGCTAGCATTAGCATTGCCACAAATAAAACAAGAAATACGAACAATGTAACGTAATGATTTTCGGTGTAGTCATATAACGAAGCGATTAGTAATGGTAAGATCCCACCGATGATTAAGCCACCTGTCTGCATCATGGCGGTCCATGAATTCGTTTCTTCGGCAGAATTCGTCGCGTCCATCGGCATCAGTAAACAGATCGGGAATAACCCACCAAGCGGAATTCCCATGAGGAGAACGCCAATGGCAAACCACAGCGGATCTGCTGTCCACATGAATCCGATGGAGATCATACCGAGCGCAAGAATGCTGACAAGTGCTGGCGTTCTGCTAGTAAACTTCTGTAAAACAATAGGAAAACCGATATTCATAAAAATTTGCACAATCGTCATAGCACTTAGTAATGTCCCCGCTTGGAGAAGTGTCATGCCGTTCGATACTGCAATGGGAACAAGATAAGTCAAAATAGAAAAGAATAACGCGGTCTGTAAACCAAAGAAAATCAGGAAGCTCCATGCCTGTTTACTGCGCCAAGGATTTTCCCCTTTATGCATGGGGGGCTTAGACACTTGCTTCACTTGGATCGGGTGTGCGGCGGTGATAGCCCACGCCATGATACCGACAATCGCAACGGCCGCCCAAACAGCAAGTGCGAATGAGTAGGAATGAGCTTTTTCATAAAAGACCCCTGTCAATCCTGTACTCAGCGTCGCCCCCATTCCCATACCAAATGAATAAATGCCGACGACGACAGCAACGTGCCTTGGGAAGTATTGTTTGATCAATGCCGATAATAACGGTCCAATAACAGCAATCGCGACACCCGCAATGAAAGCAGTTAGTAATAAAACACTGAACGAAGTGACAGAAAAACGCATGCCGGTTGCCACAGCAAGTAACAACAACATCAAGTACATCGTCTTATTCAAGCCGATTGTCTTATTTAGTATGGGTGCCAGCATGGCGAAGACGCCCATACAAATAACCGGAATAACAGTCAGGAGACTTACTTGAGTGTTCGACAACAGCAAATCATCACGAATGATGTCTAGCATCGGTCCGATTGATGTAATCGCCGGACGTAAGTTGAGCGCGACTATGAAAATCGCAAATAGTAATAGACCTTGGGTAGTTTTAGAGCGCAATACAAAGACTCCTTTTGTATGTAATACTTATCTAATATCTATCGTCATTATATTGTAAAACGAAATTATATACAGTACTAGTTCAAACATTCCATTTCACGTAATTTTAATGTATACTAGGAACATTGTGAAATTAGGAGGATATTATTTATGTTAGCAGTTAGTAATTTAAGTCTTCGCTTTGGCGACCGTAAGCTATTCGAAGACGTCAATATACAATTCAATCCAGGCAATTGCTATGGATTAATTGGAGCGAATGGCGCTGGTAAATCAACGTTTGTCAAAATTGTGTCAGGTGAACTTGAACCCCAAACAGGGAATGTGATTCTTGGAAAAGATGAGCGTTTGGCTGTCCTGAAGCAGAACCACTTCGAGTACGAAGACTTCGTCGTGATGGATTTAGTCATCATGGGTCATAAAGAGTTATATGAAGTCATGAAAGAAAAAGACGCGATTTATATGAAAGAAGACTTCTCCGACGAAGACGGTATGCGTGCAGCTGAACTTGAAGGTGAATTCGCTGAGATGAACGGATGGGAAGCGGAATCTGAAGCTTCTGTACTCCTTCAAGGCCTTGGCGTTCCTGAAAGTATGCATCACGTGACAATGGCGGAGCTTGACGGATCAAGCAAAGTAAAAGTATTGCTTGCACAAGCTTTGTTTGGTAAACCTGACGTATTACTACTAGATGAGCCGACAAATAACTTGGATCTAAAAGCAATTCAATGGCTTGAAGAATTCTTGATCAACTTTGAAAACACTGTCGTAGTCGTTTCCCACGACCGTCATTTCTTGAATAAAGTATGTACACATATCGCCGATCTTGACTTTGGTAAAATTCAGATCTACGCGGGTAACTATGATTTCTGGTACGAATCAAGTCAATTGGCTTTGAAACTATCCCAAGAATCAAACAAGAAAAAAGAAGAAAAAGTAAAAGAATTACAAGCGTTTATCGCACGTTTCAGTGCCAACGCATCGAAATCCAAACAAGCTACATCTCGTAAAAAGACATTGGATAAAATCGAGTTGGATGATATTAAGCCTTCTTCACGCCGTTATCCTTTCGTTAACTTTACAATTGGCCGCGAAATCGGTAACGACGTCTTGACGATTAAAGATGTCACCAAAACGGTGGATGGTAAAACGTTTATCAAAGATGCGACCTTTACACTCAATAAAGAGGATAAAGTAGTATTGATTGGTAATCCACTTGCAAAATCCGCTTTGCTCGATATGCTAGCTGAAGAAACAGAGCCGGATACAGGAGTGATCAAATGGGGCGTAACGACAACTCGTGCCTACTTCCCTATGGATAACTCGAAGTATTTTGAAGGATCCGAACCGACATTAGTTGATTGGCTTCGTCAATACTCTCCTGAAGATGAAACGGAAACATTCTTGCGTGGATTCCTTGGACGTATGTTGTTCTCAGGTGAAGAAGTGAAGAAAAAGCCGAACGTTTTATCAGATGGAGAAAAAGTTCGCTGTATGTTATCAAAAATGATGCTAACAAGCTCAAACGTTCTTCTTCTTGATGAGCCAACAAACCACTTGGACCTGGAATCTATCCAAGCACTTAACAATGGTTTGATCGCGTTCAAGGGTGCGATGATCTTCACATCTCATGACCATCAGTTCATCCAAACAATTGCTAATCGTGTAATCGAAATCAATGATGATGGAACAATCTTTGATAAAATGATGACTTATGATGAGTATTTGGAATGGAAAGGTAAGAAAGCTTAATTAGTAGTTAATATAGAGACTCCCCTTGAAGGAAAAACTTCTAGGGGAGTCTTTTGCGCTTGGTGTTACCAAGTGTTAAATTTAAGTGATGTAGTGTAACCGTTAATTGCCTGTGAGACAATCTAGAACCGCTAAAAACAAGAGACATCGCTACTTCATTTTTTATTGTCTCTTTTGCGAGTAATTGTCTTGCAGTGCTCTAGTAAGTAATGAGATGGATCGATCAATCTCGAACTTTATAGTATCTTTATAAGCTTTTACTTTCTCCTTATCGCCAATACGGTAGATGTAAAGTGTCTGCATTTCTGTCCCCTGCTTATGAACCGGGTGTCTGACGATCAGACCATCATTGAGTAAATCATGTAGAGACTTGTATACTTCAGACTTAGTTGGTCGATACCCAAGGTCCCTGAAATGATCTATAAGGTCATCTAATATTTGTAAGCCATACAAGTTCCCTTCTTCTGCCTTATTGAGCATATAGAGCTTTAAAAAGGCTCTTTGACGAATTACGAATGTACTCTTCATTGCTCTTCCCTCCTTGGTTGCTGTACGTGCATTATGTATAGTATACCAAATAATGAGATGCGAGTATTATTATAGTAATAAGGATTATTTGGAACCAGGTTTTGATAGAACTATTCAATATGTTTATAGACGGATGTATTTCGATAGTTATCAGTAATTCGTATACTTGGAGATTTTTTCGATTGCTATTTCAAAATAAATATTTATAAGAAAAAGAGACTTCCCTACTAAAAATGATTTTCAGTTTAGAAATTGAATTAAATGTACAAGATATTTGAGTGCCCAACTACACGCAATCCAGTAATCTACACACTGTCTTATTTTTATTTTCTATGAATAGCTTCCACTATTAAGGGAATAACACAAAGTAAAAGGAGGTTTTTCATTATGAAACGCAATCTTTGGTTTCTACTGGCTGCAATGCTTCTCATGCTCGCAGGATGCTCAAACAAGCCTGCTACGTCCATTGACGGTAAGACTGACTCTTCGACCAATCAAGAAGGAACGAACGATGACAAGTCACAACAACATGACAACAAAGATGCGAATCTGACCGATGTGGCTTTACTTGATTACTTTCTTCCGGACGGTTCCAGCGCGCATTATAAAGGTGTCGGTAATGAATTTGCTGAGCTAGACATTACCGTGGCAAGACCTGCGCAAGACTATGTCGTGATTCACGAAAATAACGGTGGTGCATTCGTTCAAAAAGTGTATAAAGTGGATGGAGATAAAATCCAAGTATTGCAGGAAGAACATATCGAGTTGGACGCTGGCGTTCCACCGACGGAAGAGCTGGAGTCCATGAAACCGATCCGAACCTATTTGAAAGGTCCTATTGAAGTAGGTACAACTTTTGATGACTGGAAGATTGTGGAGATGAATGCGTCAGTGGAAACTCCTTATCAGCAATTTGAAGATGCAGTCGTAATGGAGCAAGTGGGTAAAGACTTTGTGAACAGGATCTATCTCGTGAAGGATTTTGGGGAAGTAAAACGTGAATCGGTGATGAAGATGGAAGGCGAAGAAGAATTTGTCGTTACTTCTAGTCTAGAAACGGTGACACAACCGTAATTTTCTGCAAACAAAAAGGCGCCGCAATGGGCGCCTTTTCAAGTGGTTTAGATTTTAACAACGTTAGCTGCTTGTAGACCACGGTTACCTTCGACAACTTCAAATTCAACTTGCTGACCTTCGTCAAGAGATTTGAATCCGTCGCCTTGGATTGCTGAGAAGTGTACAAAGATGTCTTCTTCTCCGTCAACTTCGATAAAACCGAAGCCCTTTTCTGAGTTAAACCATTTCACTGTACCTTGTTTCATTCGATTACCTCCAAAAAAATATAAATACTTTAATACACGAACCTTAGCATACAAAAAAATTCACGTATTACAAAAGTTGCCGACGTCGCCGATCCCTTTTGTAATACGTGAATCACTTAGCATACGATCGTTCGATTAATTTACTTACATTTAGTATAACATATTGGGCTTCTTTGTCAATTAATAATAAACGCTTTTACTGAATGTTCTTACGATATGTTTGGTTCCCCGTCTATCAATACGATGAGACCGTGATACAACTGCAAATCTCCTTCGCAGCCATTGCAATAGTATTTTTCCGATGTGGACCAAAATGCATGGAAGCAGCCTTTACGAACTTCGTAATGCTCAAAATGCGGCTTCATCTTCCCGACCAGTTCTTTAATATATGATTCTGTGTCCATTTTATTCGTAAATGTTTTGGATGAGACACTATAGTCTCTCCACTCTTCAAACATCCACCACGGCTCAAAGTCCGCCTTCATGTATACCACTTCATACATTCAGTAAGCACTCCTTTACCTTGCGCTATGCAGGAATGATATTCATTCTAGCAAATTCGACTCGCTAATCAAAGTAAATTGATTCATGTTGCGTAATATATGAGTTTTCGTCCATTTTCGGCTATAATTGAGATAGGCTCCAGTAACCTTACTGTCTGCACGATAAATGAAACCTTTTCGTTGTTAATCCGTAAGTATTATATAGAGTCAGAATGGAAGGCGGCCTGAATCAACATGAATACTATAAAAAACTTCTTCACACGACATGTCATATTGGCTCCGACTAGTTTCCTGACGTGGGTGATCCTCATCGGCGGTACGAGCATGAACTTTTTCCTAGGCTCCGCTATCGGAATCGCACTGTATGCAGGAGGCAACGTAGCGATTAAAGAACTACAGTTACGCTCCACATTAAAAAAATTCGGGATGGCACGCTCTGAATATAAACATATTGAACAACAACTGAATGAATCAAAACGAAAGCTAAAACAGCTCGGTAATATGTACGGACAAGTCCGTTCCATCCAAGCATTCAGACAAGTATACGATATGTCTTCTATGGCTCGACGCATCATTAAGATCGTCCAGTCCAACCCGAGAAAGTTCTACCAAGTCGAAAGTTTTTTCTACGCCCATCTTGATTCCGTTGTAGAATTAACATCGAAGTACAGCCTGCTCGTTAATCAGCCATTAAAAGACCAAGATATCAAAGTCGCACTACAACATACCCGCGAAACGTTATCTGATTTGAGTCTCGAAATGGAACGAGATCTACGTAACGCTGTATCAACTGATTTGGAACAGCTCCGAATGGAAATTGATTACGTCGATATTACACTTAAGAGAGACAAACCGTTGCTCGAATCGAAAGGGGAACATTCTAATGACAGATAAAAACGTACTACAAGAAAAATCGGTGGACGACTTGCTCGGCAATCCATTCGATATGGATGCTAGCCTGCTTCCAAAAGAAATGGAGAATTCGCTGTCTGACACAGCCGCACCTGCTAAATTGATCGACCGATTAACACCTGAAGAACAAGATAAGGCAAGACAATTGGCTTCACAGATCCCTGTCGGTAATTACGAAGCCGTCATTTCCTACGGTGCCAATGCACAGAATGAACTATCTAACTTCTCTCATAAAATGCTCGATCACGTCCAAGGCAAAGACATTGGACCTGTCGGCGATGTACTGAATGAATTAATGGCCAAACTATCCGAAATCGATACAGATGATCTATCAGATAAAAAGAAATCGGGTCTTAGCCGTTTATTCAACAAGGCTACTCGCCCTATCAAAGAAATTATGACGAAATACGAAAAGCTTGGCACACAAGTCGATAAAATAAGCGTTCAACTAGAGCATTCCAAACGTGGTTTAATGGAAGACGTCCGCATGTTGGACAGTTTATATGAACAAAACAAAACGTACTTCCAAGCATTGAACGTCTATATCGCAGCTGCGGAATTAAAGATTGATGAAATCAATAGCACCATCATTCCGGAACTGCATAAAAAAGCACAGCAATCGGATGATCAAATGATGGTTCAAGAAGTTAACGATATGGCACAATTTGTTGACCGTTTAGAAAAACGCCTGTACGATTTGCAACTATCCCGTCAAATCACCATTCAGAGTGCTCCACAGATCCGTATGATCCAACAAACGAACCAAACGTTAGCTGAGAAGATCCAAGCGTCTATTATGACAGCGATCCCTCTGTGGAAGAATCAAATTGCGATTGCGCTAACACTAAACCGTCAGCAAAAGGCTGTGGAATCACAAAAGCTCGTCACAAAGACAACGAACGATTTGTTGCTTCGTAACTCCGAAATGTTAAAAGTGAATAGTATTGAGACAGCCAAAGAAAATGAAAAAGGTATTATTGAGATCGATACGTTGAAAACGACACAAGAGAACTTAATCCAGACGATCGAAGAAACCTTGCTGATCCAAGCAGATGGCCGTGCTAAACGCAAAGCCGCTGAGACTGAAATCGCTAGAATGGAACAAGACCTTAAGACTCGTTTACTCGCTGTATATGAAGAGTCACAAAACCGTCCCTCATAAGAGAGACGGTTTTTTTGGGGGAAAAATACTGGAAACTTGATTTCGTTTTATATGTACAAGACTGGATCGTTACACCGTGGGCAATGAGCGGATACGAGCTACGATAGAGCGCTTAACGTAAAGTATGAGCGCTTCTGGACCTTGATAGAGCGGTCGACAGCGACGATTGAGCGGATACGCATAAACTTTGAGCGCTTAGACGAATTAATGAGCGAAACGCGTACTTCTCTCACGGGCTTTCCATGATAAAATCCATCTTTCTTCCCATCCTATCACCCTCACATATAAAAAAGACGATTCAATGAAGAATCGTCTCTAAGTACCCTACTATTTATTCACCAATCAATTACTCAAAATACGTCTTATAATACCCGCCGACCTTACCAGAATTGTCTACCACAAAGATAAACTCTTCCGTCTCATTCTTCACTTCATAGGACTTCCCCACCGTCAGCATATTGCTAACCAAATACTTTGCTGCATCGGTATGTGTGCACGTCACTGTCTTTAACGTAGGTTCATCCAACCATTGTAAATATGACATGAAATCTCTCCTTCCTTAAATAAAAACGACCCGCTGATTAGCGGGTCGCTTGGCTTGTGCTGATTAAGAACCTAGTAGAAGGTCTTCAGGGTTTTCAAGCAACTCTTTAACCATCTTCAAGAATCCTACTGAATCTTTACCATCAATTACGCGGTGATCATAAGAAAGTGCAACATACATCATCGGACGAATTTCGATATTGTCCCCAATAGCTACTGGACGCTTCTGAATAGTATGCATACCTAAGATTCCTACTTGTGTACCGTTAAGGATTGGAGTAGACAATAGTGAACCAAATACTCCACCATTTGTAATCGTGAATGAACCGCCTGTCATATCAGCCATTGTCAACTTGTTGTCGCGTGCTTTTTTCGCAAGTTCTCCGATAGATGCTTCGATTTCAGCAAAGCTCTTACGGTCTGCATCCACAACGTTTGGTACAACTAGTCCGCCGTCAGTAGATACTGCGATACCGATATCGAAGTAGTTCTTCAATAGAATTTCATCGCCATCGATTTCAGCGTTAACGTATGGATATTTCTTCAATGCTGCAACTACTGCTTTCGTGAAGAATGACATGAAGCCTAGACGTACATCGTTTTGCTCGAAGAACTGATCTTTTTTGCGTGAACGAAGCTCCATCATTTTCGACATATCAATTTCGTTGAAAGTCGTCAACATCGCTGTTGATTGTTTTACTTCAAGCAAACGCTTCGCGATCGTTTGACGACGACGAGTCATTTTCTGACGCGTAATACGACCGTCATCTTTTGCTTCTGCTTTAGCAGCTGGTGCCGCTGGAGCTTTAGGTGCTGGAGCGTTGTTGTGAGCAGATACGTCTTGCGCGCGTACGCGTCCCATTGGATCAACAGGTGATACATCTGCAAGATTAATACCTTTTTCACGAGCCAGCTTGCGTGCTGCTGGGCTTGCAATCGTGCGGTCTGCTGAAGATGTTTCTTCCGTTACAGCCGCTGCTGGAGCTGGTGTTTCTTCTTTTTGCGCTGGAGCAGATGCTGCTTCAGTTGCTTGTGGAGCTGGTTGTGCCGGTGCACCTGAACCTTCGCCTACAATCGCGATTACTTGGCCAACTTCAACAGTGTCGCCTTCTGCAGCCAATAATTCAGACAAAACGCCTGCTTCTTCTGAAATGACTTCAACGTTCACTTTATCTGTTTCCAATTCAACGATGAATTCACCTTTTTCCACGTTTTCACCGGGTTGTTTTAACCATTTTGCAATTGTACCTTCTGTAATTGATTCTGCTAGTTCAGGTACTCTGATCTCTGCCACAATAAATTCCTCCTCGTAGGTATACCGTTTTCTAACGGATAAGCTACTTTATATAAGTAGTTTTAAATTTAATTGTAAAGCTCACGTACTTGTTATATCACTTTTTCAAAGCTTCTTCAATGATGCGGGTTTGTTCTTTTTTATGAGATGCACCATCACCTTCAGAAGGACTTGAACGCTTAATACGTCCTACATAAGAAATGTCCTTACCGTCAGCTAGTTTTTCTAGGAATGGATACGCGAATGACCATGTACCCATGTTCTTCGGCTCTTCTTGAACCCATACTAAATCTTTTACTTTCGGGTAACGTGCAACGATTTCTTTGATTTTGTCCGATGGGAATGGGTATAGCTGCTCTACACGTATAACGTGCAAGTAGTCGAATCCTTCGCCGTCTTTAATCTTCTCAGCTAAATCAATTGCCATCTTCCCGCTTGCGAACAAGATTTTTTTCACTTTTTCAGGTTTTGTTCCTGTACCAGGTTGTTCAAGAACGGTCTTGAAGTGACCTTCCGTTAAGTCTTCAACGTCCGCTCCAACTAGTGGATGACGAAGCAATGACTTCGGTGTAGCAATAACTAACGGACGTTCTGCTTCGCTGCCAAGAATCTTCGACTGACGACGCAATACGTGGAAGTAGTTTGCTGCACTGGAGATATTCGCGACTGTCCAGTTATTTTCACCACAAAGTTGCAGGTAACGTTCGATACGTGAACTGGAGTGTTCTGGACCTTGTCCTTCAAATGCGTGTGGCAACAATAGTACGAGGCCGGATTGCTGACCCCACTTCGAATAACTTGAAGAAACGAACTGATCGAACATGACTTGTGCCATGTTGGAGAAGTCACCGTATTGCGCTTCCCAAATAGACATCGTTTTGTCTTCTTCTAAGTTATAACCGAATTCATAGCCTACGATACCTGCTTCAGACAATGGGCTGTTATATGCCACGAATGATGCGTTAGATCCGCTAATATGATGCAATGGAACAAGTTCTTCACCTGTTTTTTCATCATGTAATACTAAGTGACGCTGTGCAAATGTTCCGCGCTGGATATCTTGTCCAGACATACGGATTGGCTTACCGTCTTGAATAATTGAACCGAATGCCAATTGCTCAGCATGTGCCCAGTCGATTTTACCTTTACCATTAAATGGCTCCAGGCGACGCTTCAAGATTTTATCCAATTTGTTGAACACTGTAAATTCAGCTGGATATGTCAACAACTCTTCATTCATTTGGCGAAGACGATCTTCCGCTACTCCAGTTTCGAGATCACGTGGAAGTCCAGCTTGTACGACGTCTGGCGTTGCGTTGGAAATTTCCGGTGCGTCTACTGATTTTTCTTTTACGTGATCATACGCTTGTTGCATAGTTGCGATGACCGACTTGTCCATTTCTTTCACTTCGTCGTCTGTCAGAAGCTTTTGCTCAACTAGACGCTGTCCGTAAATTTCACGAACTGTTGGGTGTTTATGGATTTCGTGGTACATCACTGGATTCGTCACGAGTGGCTCATCCATTTCGTTATGTCCGTAACGACGGTATCCGATCAAGTCGATCAATACGTCTTTACCGAATGCCTGGCGATATTCAAATGCCAGTTTTGCCACAGCAAGTACTTCTTCTGGGTGATCTGCATTCACGTGGAATACAGGCACTTCAAAGCCTTTTGCTGGATCGGATGCATAGTGTGTAGAACGGGAATCATAAAATTCCGTCGTGAAGCCAATCGTGTTGTTGGCGATAACGTGAACCGATCCGCCTGTTCTGAAACCGCGAACGCGTGAATAGTTGAATGATTCCGGAACGATACCTTGTCCTGGGAACGCAGCATCACCGTGTACTAAAATCGCATATGCTTTATTTGTATCTTGTTGTGGAATACCTGGGTTATCTGTGTTTTCCTGTGCAGCACGTGTCTGACCAGTAATCACTGGGTTTACCACTTCTAGGTGAGACGGGTTGTACGCAAGGAAGCGATTCATCCCAGATTTCCCTTTATGAAGTGCGCCCATATGGTATTTCACGTCGCCGAACCAACCGCGAGTTACTTCAAGAGATCCGTCTTTTGGCAAGAACGGTGAAGCCGGTACGCCAGCGAATTCTGCAAACATCATTTCGTATGGTTTATTTAAGTTGTGTGTCAATACATTCAGACGTCCACGGTGAGCCATGCCGATTAGCACTTTTTCCATTTTCGCTTCTTCAGAACGACGCATTAATTCATCGATTAAGACGACTAATGTGTCCACCCCTTCGATAGAGAAACGTTTTGCTCCAACAAATGTACGGTGAATGAATTTTTCAAATCCTTCAATTTCTGTCAAACGCTTAAGAAGTTGTTTTTTCTCGTCTCCTTGCAGTTTTGACTGTACGTCACCGTTTTCAATTTTTGATTGAATCCAGTTACGCTCTGTTTCATCGATCAAGTGAGAAAATTCGTATGCAATGGGACCCGTATAAAGGGACTTCAAGTAATTCATTGCATCTAATCCATTTTCAACTGTCGCTGGAACATTTTTCAAGAACAAAGTTGCTGGCAATCCGACCAGATCGCTTTCTGTCAATCCATGATATGACAGTTCAAGACGGGACGTATCTTTAGGTCGATCGTTTAATGGATAAATGTCTGCTGCAAGATGTCCATAAGAACGAATAGCTTCAAGTAAAGAATAAACGGCAAGCACTTTACGCAAATCCGTTTGAGAACCTTGCGCTACGACTGCCTCTTTACCTGACTCATCCATCTGAGGCGCACCAAAATTCCTGAATAGCTCTGCTAAATCAGGATCTACTGCATCTTGATCTGTTTTAAACAGATCGTACATTTCCATTACATACCCAAGGTTTGGACCCGAAAAATTAGAATACGGGGAACGATGGGAATCCACATTGTTCGACATGTAATATAACCTCCACATTTGCCTATTGGCTTGTTGTGTTTATTTTCACTACTTCTATACAATAATAGCACGCAAACATTAGAACTGAAAGGGATTAATCCTAATATGCGTAGTTTTCTGCAAAGTACTTGAAAATCCAATGAAAATTGCAGAAAACGACGTCAGATAAGTACTTCGCATACATTCTCATTTTTGGAACGACAAAATCAATTCCGCCATCTTTTCAGGTGTCTTCGGTTCTGTCGTCTTTTCAATATTCGACAACAATCGAGATTTTTCCTTCACAAGTTCATCAAATTGGTCTATAACGGACTGCACTTCGAATTGTTCTTCTTCTATTTGTAATGCTAGCCCTTTAGAAGCGAAGTACTCCGCATTCAATAGTTGATCGCCACGGCTTTTTGACGCTGCAAGCGGAACAAGCAACATCGGTTTATGGATCGCCAATAATTCGAATATTGCATTTGAACCCGCACGCGAAACCGCATAATCAGCAGCTGCAAGCAGATCAGGCAATGTATCGGTGACATATTCATACTGTACGTACCCCGCCACTGAAAGTCCTTCGACCACATTCCCTTTACCACATAAATGAATGATCTGATACTTCTTAAGTAACGCAGGCAATTCTTTGCGCACCGCTTCATTCAACACGGCAGAACCTTGACTGCCTCCCATAATAATGAATACCGGTTTTTTGGAATTCAGTCCCGTCTTGCGCAAGCCCTCTTGCCGATCTCCCTTAAATAGCTCAGGACGAATAATCGGACCCGTACACATCGATTTCGCTGCAGGCACGTACTGCAACGTCTGTTCGAAGACTGTAAAGATGTGCGAAGCAAACGGCAATGCCAATTTATTCGCAAGACCTGGCGTGACATCCGACTCATGTATGACGACTGGCACGTTCGCAAGCTTAGCTGCCATGACGACGGGTACTGAAACGAACCCACCTTTAGAGAAAATAATTTCCGGCTTCACTTTGCGAAGTATAGCCAGCGCCTGTAGTGTCCCGGCACCCACACGGAATGGATCCGTGAAATTCTTCAGTGAGAAATAGCGCCGTAACTTTCCACTTTGAATCGCATGATAGACCACTTCAGGATGGCCATCCGCGATCAGTTCCTTTTCGATCCCTTCGTGCGAGCCAATATAATGCACACTATACCCTTTACCCAAAAAAACGGGAATTAACGCCTGATTGACAGATACGTGTCCTGCTGTACCGCCACCTGTTAATACGACTACCGGTTGTTTCATTCATTCCATCCTTTCGCGTTGTCTACTATATTTCATGCTACAATAGTCAAAGTAAAAAAATTAGTAGAGGAAATCAAAACTATGACTACTGTAACGAAATCTTTGCAACAAAAAACATCCATTTTCATTAAGATCATGATTCCCATTGTCATCACGCAAGTCGCACTTTATCTGATGTCGTTCTTCGATATCCTCATGACGGGACGCTATGATACGTTTCACTTAGCGGGCGTGACCATCGGCAGTTCCTTCTGGATACCGGTCTATACCGGCCTTTCTGGAATTCTCATGGGCCTAACCCCTATTATCGCACAGCAAATCGGTGCGAAGAATAAACAGGATGTCCGTCCTACTGTCCAGCAAGCATTATACGTATCTCTCGCGCTTTCGGCAATCATTTTCGTATTGATCCATTGGGTCGTGTTACCCGCCATTACAAGAATGCCACTCGATTTGCCGGTTATTGAAGTAGCATCCGCCTACTTGACCGGCATGAGCATCGGATTAGTTCCACTCATGGCCTATACTGTATTACGCTCATTCTTTGACGCACTTGGCGCAACCCGTGTTTCCATGTTTATCATTCTGTTATCCGCACCGATCAATATTGTACTGAACTATTTATTGATTTTCGGTAATTTCGGTTTTCCCGAACTGGGTGGTGCGGGTGCAGGATATGCGTCCGGCTTTACGTACTGGCTCGTATTCATCATCGCGGTGCTCATCGCCTGGTCATCTCGCCACTTTAAGGAATATACGCTGTTTAGGAGTTGGCAAAGAATCTCTTTGCGCAAGTGGAAAGAAATTTTACTGATCGGAGTGCCGATCGGTCTATCCATTTTCGTCGAGACGAGTATCTTCTCCGTCGTGACGTTATTGATGAGTAGCTATACCGCACACGTCATCTCGGCTCACCAGATCGCGCTTAATTTCACGTCTCTTCTGTATATGGTGCCGTTAAGCGTCTCAATGGGTACAACGATATTAGTCGGGCAGTCGATTGGTGCGAAAAAAGCGAAAGACGCACGGGAATATACATATCTCGGCATAGCGTTCGCGGTTGCATTTAGTTTCTTATCCATATTCATTTTACTGATGTTTCGTGAGTCGATTGCTTCTATGTATACGACGGACCCAGCAATTATTACACTGGCCGTACATTTCTTCATCTACGCTGCACTTTTCCAGTTATCGGATGCTGTGCAGGCGCCGATCCAAGGTGCACTGCGTGGTTATAAAGACGTAACGATGACGTTCTTAGTCGGTGTCGTGTCGTTCTGGCTCATTGGGTTGCCTACTGGATTCGCACTCGCCCGCTATAGCGAGCTAGGCGCATATGGCTACTGGGTTGGCCTCATTGTCGGTTTGGCAGTGGGCGCATTGATTCTTTCGTTTAGATTACGCTTTATACAGAATAAGTACCGTGAAGTTACATCATGAATAAATAATAAGAGACCGATGGAGTTTTTATTCCATTGGTCTTTTTTGTTGTAGTATACAGTGTAATTACGGGAACTAGTGAGGACCGTGCGAGTTTCGCTCATTCATTCGTCCAGGCGCTCATAGTTCATGCGCATCCGCTCTATCGTCACTGCCAACCGCTCTATCAAAGTCCGCAGCCGCTCTACACTATGCGGTAAGCGCTCTATAATGACTTGTAACCGCTCATTACTCCTATCAAAAGCATCTCTAGTAATCTTCATCCATCTCTCGAACTCACACTACGAAAAAAAACAAAGTCTCAAACTCTCTCCATTAAAAAAAGGTCAATGGACATACATCCATCGACCTTCACATTTTTATTTCTGTATAAACTGCTGCGTCCAATAATGGCCGTTCGCATCATAGCCAATACCGATATGCGTGAAGCTAGGCGTCAAGATATTTTGACGGTGTCCAGCTGAATTCATCCAAGCTGTCACGACATCTTGTGCGCTACGCTGACCCATTGCGATATTCTCGGCTGCCGAGCGGTATGTAACGCCGTTTTGCTTCATTTGATCAAACGGTGAACCGTATGTCGGGCTTGTATGAGAGAAATAGTTGTTTGTTGCCATATCCGCTGATTTCTGCTTTGCGGATTTCTGCAAGGCTGCATCGATCTGCAACGGCTTGAGTCCTGCCTTCGTACGTTCCGCATTCGTCAAATCGAGTACGGCTTGCTCTGTAGCGGACACATTCACAGTTTGTTGTGTCGGCTTGGCTGTTTGTGGCTTTTTCACTGCTTCGTTTGATTGTGTTGGTTGTTGTGGTGTTGGTTGTGCTACCGATTTAGTCGATTGTTGTGGCTTCTGATAGTTACTCCAGTAATACGAGTACACCTGCTGATTTGCGACGGCACAATTATACGTCTTTGTTTGCACCTGATTGGTCGTGCTTGCCTCTGCTGCATGAGTAGGCAATAAAATAGCTGAGCTTAATAAGATGAGTGATAAAGGTTTTTTCATCTTGGTCCCTCCTTTTCTACGTGACCTAGCATAACGTAGAAGAATAGGAGAGATTTTGGTCATTCCTACCAATTTGTCCAATGAACTCTACAAAGCTATGGAATGAGAGTTTAAGAGTGATGTAATTGGCAAGCCTATCCAATGGAGAACACTATTAACAATAAATCGCTATTGACAACTAGTTTTTGGGCGAGTACTCGATGTCAGTAAGTTGTTCCCCGATGATCACCAACTTGGACGGCAATTGCATATATTCCGGTATCCAGTTGACCATACCATATGCATATTGGAATAAATGGGAGTACCGGGAACCTTCTAGTTGGATATAGCCTTTCATACGATAGACGCTATCCGGTACTGTCCGCACCCAGTCTTCAAAATGTTCTTGGTTGATCGGTGCATCAAACGACAACACTTTTGAAGCGAGTGGCAAACCACCCCCTGTAGAGACTGGCTGTTTCGGTACCGCCACATTGACCATTTTCTCGATGTAGCGGAAGTCGACTTTCGCGTTCACTGTCTGCACGAGCGGTGCGTAACGATTAAATTGTGTCACTTGCATTGTTACGAAGGCCAATTGATTATCTGTCAGCAAATCCGTTTTATTGAGTACCATGAAGTGTGCGTGGCGAACTTGTTCGAGGAATAAAGACTGAATCCTCGGCGACAGCTTGTCACGGTCGATCCAGCGCTTGGCATCGACTACAGTAACGATTCCCTTGACGTCTAGCTTCTCCGCGAACAACGGTGAATAGACCGCGTCTAGCGCTTCTACGGGATGAGCTGCACCCGTCGTTTCAATGAACAACACGTCAATTTCCGGATAATCCGCTAGCAAGCCTTGTAATTGGGCTTCTGTAGATTCCGCACCCGTACAACAAATACAGCCGTTTAGTAATTCTTTTAACGGAACTTCTCCCGCCTCCTCGACGATTTGACTGTCGATATTCAGTTCGCCAAATTCATTCATCAATACAGCGGGTTGTCTACCGGATTCCTTTACTTGGTCGACCAAATTTACGAGTAACGACGTCTTGCCGCTTCCGAGAAAGCCGCTGAGTAAATATACATCAATCATTTAACTATCATCCTTTTCCATAGAGAACACGCGCCCAACGATTGCTGGACGCGTGGATCTGTGATTATGAGTTGATTTCTTTTAACACGACTTCTTTCGCTTTCAGTAATTGCGGGTCATCTTCTTTCATCTTATCCCGCAATTTCTGCATTAAGCCAACCGTTGTATCACCAGTCAAGATGCCTGTCGGTTCTTGTGATAAATCTTTCTGCAATGTTTTAACAGCTTCTGCTGTATCCGCGTCATAAAGACCATCTGCTTCCCCTGGGTCATATCCTACAGCTTCTAGCATTTCTTCTGCCGCTTGTACGGAAGGAGAAACGGTACCTTCGTCCATCTCTTCAGACGAATCAAGGAAAGGTAGTGACGCATAAGAAGGGTAAGGCACTTTAACATCAGGCTCGATCCCTTTTTTATGGATCCAGTTGCCGTCTGGAGTTAACCATTTCGCTGTCGTCAATTTCAAGTTGGAGCCATCCGGTAATTGGGTAGGTGTTTGAACCGTCCCTTTACCAAACGTCTTGACGCCGACAATCGGAATACCTGCAGCTTCTTTTAACGCACCCGCTAAGATCTCAGACGCGGACGCACTGCCCTCATCTACAATCAATGCGACTGGGACCGTTACTTTCTGTCCGTTAGAAGAAGGATACGCTTCCGGCGTCTTACCTTTTTCTTCCGTTTGGAATAAGATTTTGCCGTCCGGAACGAACAAATCGGAAATATCGATAGCACCGCTTAAGATGCCGCCTGGATTTTGACGCACGTCAATCAGTACGCCTTCCATTCCTTTATCGGTCATTTCATTCAGCGCTTCGAGCAATTCTTCATACGTATGTTCTGAAAACGATGTGATATTAATATGAGCGATGTTGTCGTCGAGCATTTCAGCGTATACCGTATTGATCGGAATCACGTCACGAACAATCTTGACGTCAAAGGGATCCGATTTTTCGCCGCGTCGTACAGATAATGTCACCGTCGACCCTTTTTCTCCACGGATGAGCAATACCGCTTCCGATGAAGACAAACCTTGTATGCTTTCGCCATCGACCGACAGTACGGTATCATTCGGTAATAAACCTGCCTTTTCAGCAGGAGAGTTTTTTATCGGTGAAACGATACTAATATAGCCGTTGGACTCTTGAATTTCTGCACCGATTCCTTCAAAACTCGAAGAAATGCTTTCATTCAATTGCTTGGCTTCTTTTTCATTTAGATAATCAGAGTACGGATCACCCAAGGAATCGACCATTCCGTTGATCGCGCCGTCAATGACGACTTGATCATCTACATCGTCAAAATAACTTTCTTTCAGTTGATCATATGCCTCATACAGTTTCTTGAACTCTTTTCGTTCCATACCTACTTGATTCGGTTTGACGACTTCTACTACTTTTTCGTCTCCGACTGTCAGTGCCACGAAGGTAACGGCGGCTGTCGCCAGCACAAGGAAAAAAATGAGCATGATCAGAGAAAACGGTTTGATCCGAATATAGCGAGCAGGTTTCGGCGCTTCCGGTTGTGGTTTCCCGTTCTCATGCGAATCGTTTTCGTTCATGGTCTCCCTACTTTCCATATCCCTGCAAAAGACCGCTGCCAAGAGCGGTCTTTTGCAAGTTTCTATCTATTCTATTATTCAGCAATGGCTGCGTCTAGCGCGACTTCGATCATTTCGTTGAATGTCGTTTGACGCTCTTCAGGCGTGGTAATTTCTCCTGTTAAGATGTGGTCACTTACTGTCAGAACAGCGAGTGCTTGACGGCCATAACGAGCTGCTAGCGTATATAGGGCTGCGGCTTCCATTTCGACCGCCAATACTCCATGACGCGCTAATTTTTCATGCTGAGCGTCTTCATTATAGAAGAAGTCTTCTGTGTAGACGTTTCCTACTTGTAAATGCAAGCCTTTTTCTTTCCCTGCATTATACGCTTTCATCAATAAATCAAAGTTTGCGATCGGCGCAAAGCGAATCGGACCGAATGTTACGTCGTTTAGTGATGAGTTTGTTGTCGCGCCTTGTGCAAGGATGACGTCACGTACTTTTACGTCTTTCTGAATCGCGCCACATGTGCCAACGCGGATCAATTTCTGGACGCCAAACTCTTGCATTAACTCTGTTACGTAGATAGAAATAGACGGCACGCCCATGCCAGTACCTTGTACGGAAATACGTTTGCCTTTATATGTTCCCGTAAAGCCAAACATGTTCCGTACCTCGTTGTACTGTACAACGTCTTCTAAAAATGTTTCTGCGATATACTTCGCGCGTAATGGATCTCCTGGAAGAAGAACCGTTTCCGCGATATCGCCTGGTTTTGCATCAATATGTATACTCATCTTTTTTCAGCCTCATTTCACTAATTTGTTATTATCATACAGTGAATAATGGCGAGATGCAATGAAACCCTCGCCATTTATCTGCTGCAAAGCTCTTGATAGATGGCGTATATTTCATCAAACGTAGTAGAACGTAAATGATCATCCGCCATGTCCTCTACGTAACGCGACAATGAATCGAAATCCTCTTCATCTTTTGGGAAACCGGCATCGAGAAACATCCTCTCTGCAAACAATGCCTTGACATCGTCTTTTTCACCGCCACGATAACGTAGTGCGAAATGGTAAAAGGATCGATCCATCGTCGTCACCTTCCTTCATTCAAATAACCCTTTGTATTCTTCATAGCCTTCTTTTTCTAGATCACTCACCGGAACGAAACGTAATGCGGCGGAGTTGATGCAATAGCGCAAGCCGCCTTGTTCTGGTGGTCCGTCTGGGAAGACATGTCCTAAGTGAGAATCCGCTGTCTTACTACGTACTTCTGTGCGGCGCATGCCGTGAGCTGTATCGAAATGCTCTGTAACTTCCACGGCTTCGATCGGCTTCGTGAAGCTTGGCCATCCACAGCCCGCGTCGTATTTATCGTTTGAACTGAATAACGGCTTACCTGACACGATGTCTACATAGATTCCCTCTTCAAAGTGCGCGTCATATTCATTACGAAATGGTGGTTCCGTGCCATTTTCTTGCGTCACATGATACTGCATCTCTGTTAATTCAGAACGTAAGTCTTCTTTCATCAACGATTCCCCCAATTCTTTTCGATAAATCCTGCGCGTCCTGATCCGACAGTGTAACGTGCATAGTGGTCTGGGTTCTTTTCATAATACTGCTGGTGATAGTCTTCGGCGGGATAGAATATTTCCGCAGGGAAAATATCCGTCACGATAGGCGCACTAAACTTGCCGCTATCTTGTAAAGCTTGCTTGGAACGTTGTGCTGCTTGCTGTTGCTCGTTAGAGTGTGTATAGATCGCTGATTTATACGATTCGCCACGGTCATGGAACTGGCCGCCTGCATCAGTAGGATCAATCACTTGCCAGAAAACATTCAATAATTCTTCGTAACTAATGACACTATCGTCGAATTCGATCTCTACAGCTTCTCTGTGACCGGTTGTATTGGAACAAACTTCTTTGTATGTTGGATTGACAGTATGCCCGCCCGTATAACCACTCGTAACCGAATGCACTCCATCGTATTGGTCAAATGGTTTGACCATACACCAGAAGCACCCACCTGCGAAAGTTGCATGTTGTGTTGCCATAGTCGTTGCCCTCCTTAGTTTTTCGGTATCAATACTTCTAATATAATCTCATCTTGCGCTAAATTCACTTCTTTTGCCTTCACTTGGAAGTCACCCGAGAGCGGCAAGTCCTTCAAATTGATGAAAATTTCTTCTTCTTTCGGTCGCACGACCATCCATGACGGAAGCTCCACTGAATTCTTCAGTAATTTCAGTACCGTGGAAGGCGGGATATTCAACTGTCCTAATTCCATAGACGATTGTTTAAGGATTAAGTTTCCGTCTTCTCGTACGACTGGGTCAAAATGCATCGCGAGCGGTAATGTATGCGAGAATACCGTGAGTTCGGACGTCAACAATACATCGTCACGCATTTCTAGTTCTACTGGCAACGTACCTTTAACGGCTTTTCTAATATACGTGTTCGCAATGCCTTCAAAATTGTCTTTCGTTGTATTCAGTGCCATCGTATAGCCTTTCTCTTCTACTGCTTGGTCTTTCGGAAGAGCTGGAGAAGCGGTGGTGCCACTGATGAGGATGATAAGCCCCACGAACCCCGCCGCAACTATTCCTGCCAGACCGAAAAATGCTATTTTCCAACTATTCATCTTGTACTTCACTCCACTTCCAGGTCAACCGCTGAACAGCCTTTAATTTCTCTTACAAATCGCTCTTCCATCAAATCATACCCTTTACTGTTCGGATGGAAGAAGTCTGTGTGATAAACCAGGTTTTCATTCGAATCAAATAAATCTTTTACCGGAACAAAGCAGGCCATGCCGTCTTGTTCCACTTGTTCTTCTATCGAGCGGTTCCAGTCTGCGATAATGTCTTCAAACTCCTGTACTTCGTCTGTCACGACGGAGAAAGGATTGTAGAGACCCGCCACGATGATCGGTGCATCCGGGTTATAGAGGCGCAAAATCTCAAACAGTTCTTCAATTCTTGTTTCGAATTTACCCAGCGCCTTATAAAAATCAGACATTTTCATCTGCATGAAATTACCTTTGACGACTTTCATGATGTCATTGCCACCAATCGTAAAGACAATATAATCTGCCTGAATGACCGCTTCTTGCACTTCTTCATCTTGCAATTGCTTTAAAAACTGGTCGCTTCGCCGTCCGCGTTTTGCTAAATTTATGGCGTCCACTTCCATAATGCCTTTCCATTGTTCCATGTCCGACGTCAAACGGCCAAAATATCCGCCTTCTTTCCGTTCATCCCCGACTCCTTGGGTTAATGAATCACCTAGCCCTAACACGTTTATACGTTTAGGGATGAATGATTCCGGCACAATAAACGGATCGAACGCAACGTTTTCACGTTCCGCAAACGTCGTCTCTTTTTTGCTGAATGGGACCTGGCACCCTGCTAAGAACAATGAGAAGACGAGACTCAGCACTAGCATTCTTCTCATAATCTCATATCCTTTATAGTTAGTATCACTCGGTGTAATACATGAATCCGATCGCGCCTTCTCCAGTATGGGTACTGACGATCGGAGTCGTAAATGTCAGCATCACTTGAATGCCCATCTCTTCGATCTTACTTTTTAGCGGTTCCGCCATTGCCAGACCGTTTGCATGGGCGATTCCGACACTACGAATTACTTTCCCTGCTGTTTCTTTCTTAAACTCGTCAAACAAATAAGAGACTACTTGTTTATGGCTGCGCACCTTCGCGACCGGCGTATACACCCCGTCCTTCAGTGACGCGATAGGCTTGATGTTCATAAGGGAGCCAAACATCGCTTTCCCTTTGCCAATTCGTCCGCCTTTCACCATATTATCGAGAACATCCACCACGACGTATAAAGAGGAACGTTTTCGTACACTATCAAGTTCCTCCACGATTTCTGCTACCGACTTGCCTTCTTCGGCCAGTCGGCATGCTTCAAGCACTTGGAAAGACAGGGCGTGTGAAATATACATTGAGTCGATGACCGTAACGTCTGCGTTTGACGCATGAGCTGCCGTTTCCGCAGATTTCACCGTCCCGCTCATGCCACCCGTCATATGGATCGAAATAATTTGTGATCCATCCGCTCCCAGTTCATCATACAGGTTCTGGAATACGCCGACTGCCGGCTGTGAACTTTTCGGTAATTCTTTTGCATCGCGCATTAAGTCGAGAAATTCTTCCGGTTGGATTTCTACGCCGTCAATATAAGACTTGTCATTGATGGTCAGTGTTAGAGGTACAACATGGATATTGTATTGAGCAATCAGTTCATCCGATAGTTCTGCAGTGGAATCCGTGACGATATGAATTTTTTTCATGATTTCTATCTCCTTCGCGTGTGGCTTTCTGCGATTTTTTTCGCTGTGTTTGATATAGTGTATTGCAGGAGGTGCTGCAAGAATGGAAGAAGCATTCGATTACAAAAATCTGCATGAAGAACGCTGGAATGCAATTACGCATGCCATCGGGTTCTTACTCAGCATACCTGCATTAGTCTTGCTGATCTTAAAAGGCGTGAAACAAGGCACGGGAATCGCTATAACGAGCTTTACCATCTTCGGCGTGTCCATGTTGTTATTGTTCCTCGCCAGTACGCTACTACATAGTATGCCTGTGAAATTGAAATCGTTTTTTGCGATTCTTGACCATTCCGCTATCTATGTACTGATCGCCGGAACCTATACGCCGTTTTTGCTCGTCACCTTAAAAGGTGCACTCGGCTGGACGTTATTCGGCATCATCTGGGGAATGACCTTGTTCGGCATATTGTTCAAGATCTTTTATATTCACCGCTTCGCCAAACTATCACTCGCCCTCTATCTCATTATGGGCTGGCTCATCGTGTTAGCGATTAAACCGTTATATAACGCACTGCCGCCACAAGGGCTATGGTTGCTCGTGATTGGTGGGTTGTTCTATACAGCAGGAGCGTACTTCTTCATGTCACGCCGTGTACCGTACAATCACGCAATCTGGCACCTGTTCGTTATGGCGGGCAGCACATCGATATTCTTTAGCGTTCTTCTCTATGTATAGGGGAGAACGTTATTTTTTATCCCAAATTTGGTAGGTATAGGCGGTGCCGTCTTCTGCATAATGTGGCTCCGACTTGCTTATCAATGCGTAGTCTTCTTCGTATGCTGGAAAGAATGTGTCACCAGGGTAATGTTTCTCGATGACGGTAACATACAATCTGTCTGCATCATCTTCCATCGACATCTTGAAAATCTCCGCACCGCCGATGACCATCACTTCGTCCGCATAGTCTTTTGCAAGTTTCACGGCGCTATCCATATCATGAACGACCGTGACGCCGTCTGCTTGATAGTCTGTATTGCGCGTGATGACAATATTTAATCGACCTTTTAACGGACGACCAATCGATTCGAACGTTTTGCGTCCCATAACGATCGCCTTGCCCATCGTTTTCTCTTTAAAGTATTGAAGTTCTTCCGGAATATACCATGGCATCTCATTGTCCTTGCCGATGACTCGGCCCAGATCATGTGCCACCAATAATGAAATCATTGTATGCCCTCCTTATACTGCGATCGGTGCTTTAATTCTCGGATGTGGATCATAGCCTTCAATCGAAATATCCTCTACCGTCAAATCAAAGATCGATCGACCGTCGTAATTCACATGTAATGTCGGTAATTCTTTCGGCTCTCTCGCTAATTGCTCGTGCACTTGATCAATATGGTTCTGATACAAGTGTGCGTCACCTAATGTATGGACGAATTCGCCTACTTCTAAACCACATTCATGCGCAATTAAATGAATGAGTAATGCATAAGACGCGATATTGAACGGAACACCTAGGAAGACGTCCGCACTGCGTTGATAGAGTTGGCATGATAACTTGCCGTCCGCCACGTAGAACTGAAACAGTAAGTGGCATGGCGGCAGTGCCATCTCGTCGACTTCTGCTGGGTTCCACGCTGTGACAATGTGACGACGCGAGTCAGGATTATTTTTGATGCTGTCGATTACTTGTGCCAGCTGATCGATGACTCCGCTCTCGCTGTCCCACGCTCGCCATTGCTTGCCGTAGACGGGCCCGAGATCACCGTGCTGCTTCGCAAATTCTTCATCTGCTAAAATTTTCTCTTTAAATAAAGCGAGTTCCGCTTTGTAAACCTTCGCGAACTCTTCATCTTGTAGTACACGGCGACCAAAATCGGTCATATCCTCTCCTGTATACGCCGCACTTTCTACATACCGTTCAAATGCCCACTCATCCCAAATTCCATTACGTTCCTGTATCAACGTACGGATATTGGTATCTCCTTTAATAAACCATAGTAATTCTGAGACAATCAAACGAAACGCCGTCTTTTTTGTCGTGACTAAAGGAAATCCTTGCGCTAAATCAAAACGCATCTGATAACCGAAGACACTGTATGTCCCCGTACCCGTACGATCTCCCTTTTTCGTTCCTGTATCCAGAATATGTTGACATAGATCTAAATATTGCTTCATGCTTCAAGCTCCCTCTTCTGAAATTACACTCATTATAACATTAAGACGACAAAACACACCACGAAAGGGCTGATTAAAAAAGCCCGTTCCGTGGTGTGTTTTTCGACCGGTATTCACTGCTCGTCGTATAGGGTTATTTTTTCAAATGTCGCCTTTGCCTATAGCGTGTAGCATACACGAAAATTCTTCTGCGCTCAGTAGGATACAGTGGCTTTCTATAGATCAGCAATAAATGATTAAAAAATCTTTTCAACCTTCCATGCCGGGAATTAAAGGGTCATCGTTTTTCATTTGAGTATGTATTGGTTGCATGAAAATTCCCCTTTATGAACACACTAGATGTGAAGTAATCATAAGGAGGAAAATACATGAAAAAAACAACATGGTTCATGATGGTTCTTTTAGCTGCACTGGTCGTGATGGGTTGCGGAACAAAAAATGATAACACGGCGCCCGTTGACGAAAACACTACTACAAATGAAACACCCAATGAGACTGTTGACGAAAACGTTTCAACTCCTAGTACCCATGAGACCAAGGTAGAGTTGGCTGATGAAGCGGCAGACAAAATTACTGAACTGACAGAAGTGGATAGTGCCACTGTATTGGTTACGGATCATAACGCGTATGTTGCGGTTGTCTCAAAAGATACGGCAATGAAAGAAGCGACAAAAGAGCTGGAAGATAAAATCGCGGAAAAAGTTCGTTCTTCTAATTCGGCTATTGAAAATGTCTACGTTTCCCTTAATCCAGACTTCGTAGATAGAATGACCGGTTATAGGGAGAAAATTAACGCGGGCGAGCCAGTAGAAGGATTCTTCGATGAGTTTTTAGAAGCAATGAAACGCGTATTTCCTGATGCACGATAATATTTCGACGATGCTGAAAAAGACGTAATTCTGTTAGCTAGTGTATATCGGCTAAAAAAATAAACATCTCTCTATGATTGGAAAAAAGCGACCGACCCAAAATTTACCACGTTTATTAATCACACTACTCGCCTACACTGTCAGTACACTACATGGTGAGTGTATGAGGTCACTGAACTAGTTCAGTGACCTTTTTTCATTCACACATTTGGAACCAGCGCATAAAATAAATAGGAATGCTGTTTATTATGAAAGGAGTGAGTTCATTGTTAAACACGAGTCAGACATACAGTAATGCCCATACACAAACTATTAATAATTTATTAAAAGCTATTAATGGAGAGTATCATGCGATATATTGTTATGGAATTTTAGCTAATCAAGCGCCAACTCAAGAGATTAAAGATAAAATACTAGAAATAAGAAATGACGAAATGAGGCACTACCAAAGCTTTTGGTCTCTCTATTTCCAATTGACCGGTAAGGAACCCGTACTTAACTTCACAGAAAACTGTGAGAAAGAGTATATGAGTGGCGTGAAATCAGCTTTTATGGATGAGCAAACGACCGTCGACTTTTATCATACTGCTGCACGTGAAACGCAAATCCCAATGGTTAGGTCTTCTTTTACTCAAGCATCAGCCGATGAACAAAACCACGCTGTTTGGTTCTTATATTTTTTAAATCATAGCTAGTGGTGAAAGAGGAGGCATGGTTATGTACAACTCAAACAAACAACAGTTTGGGAAAAATACTGACTCTCCTGAAGTGTTTGCTGCCAAGCTTGCATTGTTGGGGGCTGCAATTTCTACATTGGGGGACGGAATTCAGACCATCGCAGCAGGTATTGCACTTCAAGAACTAGAAAACTCAAACCGACAAGATCCCCAAGATCAGCTATCTGAAGAAATGAAAAAAATGCAAAAGCAAATTGATCAACTAAGTAAACAAATTGCGAAAATGGATAAAAGTTCATGAATGGGTAGATGTTTTAGGGGGGTCAAAAAAGATCCCTTTTTTCACTTTGTCCACTCTATCTAAGTTGTTTAAATTTCGGAAAGTCTATCAATCTAATCTGCCGCTATTTTCGAATCCCAATGTACTTCAATCCATCTACCCCACTCTTGTATAACTATAAAAATGTAGACGATAAAAAACACCCGTCATGAAGACGAGTGTTCGATATTTTTTAGGTTAGCCATTTCGGTGGTGTGTTTTTGGACCAGTAAATATCACCGACTGAGTGGTGTGCGACAAATCCATCATCCGCTGTATGGTAATGGAAATTATAGAAGTAGCCGTCACTTGGTCGTTTTTCCGTACGAACGTGGAACTTAATAAGGTCCTGTTCCGCTGTTTTGTCATAAACGTGGAAAATCTTTTCCGCATAATCTCCTGAAGGTTGCTCGGTAATGGCGAGACGGCGATCTGCTGCGTTATGTACGGTTGTTTGGATCACCGCTTCGATTCGTGGAAAAATCTCGTGATCGAATTCATTCTGGATGACGGGCCCGATACGCTGTCCAAACTTTTCATAGGTCAATAGACGTGCGTGCGCGACCAATTGCTGTTCTTCGGTGTAACTGTCAAGTGTCAGTAAGTCATTTCGATTTTCTTGCAGTTCAAGGGAATACTCCATGCCTTCTGCGTGGGTTCCGGATTCATTCGGTTCATGCTTGTCTTGAAAGTTTATCCAAATTTCATGATTGGGTGTAATGATGCCCAGTGTTAACACGGCGACAGATGCGATCATCAGCCGCTGTAACCATTGCTTCATTTCCATCACTCCTTCAACATTCCGTCATACATCTACATAACTCATACGAAAAGCGTCACAAAAGGTTTCATCTTTTACTATTTCATTGTACAATAAAGTCAAACTTCAATCATCAATTTTCACAAAATGTTCTCTGATTGCAAGTTAAGCGGATTTCAATCAACGCGCTACATATAAAGGAGGTCGCAACAATGGATGTTAACTTACTACTAGGTATTGGTATGCTTGTATTGACTTTGTACTTGAGCTCCCTTAATTTCACTCACTAATCCAAAAGCGAAGAACGCCATCTAGCCTCGACAGGCGCTGGAAGCCGGATTGTAAAGGTGCGTACTTTCACCTTTACGATCTGCCTGAAGTGACCCGAGAGGCTGGCGTTCGTAGCTAGATGAAACCAAAAGCGAAGAACGCCGTTATGTTAAAACACAAAAAAGACTGTATGGCTTAATAATAAGCTATACAGTCTTTTCTATGTTAGTTGTTAAGCCAATAAATAAAGTGAACACGCTACAGCCTATCACATTTCTCCAGAACACCATAATGCACTTTCGTATACGGGCGAATTTGCTGAATAAAACCAAAGCGTTCAAACATTGGTGATTGGTAGTGGTCTTTTAGTACAACACGCCGTCTACATACCCGCAAAGCTTCTGCTACCCATTCTTCCGTAACAATATCAGTCACGCCAATTTCCCGTAGCACTTCAAAATTGGAAGATTCTTCGATTGGTGTCGTGAACATCGGATCAAGGAAAACGATGTCGCGTGAGTTCGTTTCGCAAGTTTTCAAGAAATCTACGGCTTCCGCATGAATGACTTGCACTCGCTTCATCGCTTCTTGCAGTAGTGGAAAGTCGATAGAAAAGTTGTGTAATCCAACCTTTGTGAGAAACGCGATAATTGGGTCCGCTTCAATCCCTTCAACTGTTCCTTTTTCACCCACTGCGCTCGCCGCAATGATGGCATCCGATCCGAGACCGAGTGTGCAGTCGAGGAAAGAGTCTCCTAGCCTGAGGTCAGCTGCCGCCACGAGCGGATCTGCTTCGCCTTTTAGTATGCGTTTCAAGCGATAGGTCGCAGAGTTCGGATGAAAGAAGAACGGTTCGTCACTACCTTTTTGGTAAAACGAATAGCGGTCCTTCCCCGCTACTAGAACACCCGCTTGATAGATGTTCTTCAGTTTAGGAATGGACCGCTTATTTCGTTCGACGACAGGTGCCTGTAACGCGTCCGCTGCTTGCTGCAGAAGTGCCTCGGAGTGTTCATCAGGTCGTCCTGCTGTCGTAATAATCACGTTCACTGAGCGACGACTTTAGTTAAGACGTCGACGAGATGATCTTTAATTTGATCTTTTTGGAAGTTCTCGATTTGTTCACGTGGAATAAAGTATACCACTTTACCTTCATTCCAAATCGCAATGGACGGTGAACTTGGTGGGATTTCCGGGAAGTACGAACGGAATGTTTCTGTCGCTTCTTTATCTTGTCCGGCAAACACGGTAAACAAGTGATCCGGCTTTACTTCTTCTATCGCCTCGCGTACTGCCGGACGTGCCAAACCTGCTGCACAGCCACAGACAGAGTTGATCACAATAATAGCTGAACCTTCCAAGTCTTTTAGCGTATCATTCACTTCTTCAGACGTTGTGAGTTCCGTAAATCCTGCAGTCGTTAGTTCTTCGCGCATCGGTGTAACGATTCCGCGCATGTACTCATCATAAGCGTTCATTTGAATATCTCCGCCTTTCGTTTTGTTACAGGTTTTATGTCGTACTTATTTCAATAGTAAAGGATAGAGAGAATTATTTCACCTGTTTGAATTGGCGAATGACGGAATAGTGTAGTTGCTCCTATTTTTTGGCCAGCACTCCCCTATATGAATCATCATTCATTTATGATAAAGTTATCTTACTATTCTATGAACATGATGAGGAGTGTGAGTAATGGGGAAACTAGTAGGTAAAATTGCAGTCGTAACAGGTGCAGCGCAAGGAATTGGAGAGAAGATAGCGGAGCGTTTACTTCTGGATGGTGCTTCGGTAATTATTTTGGACGTAAACATGGAAAAGTTGGAAACAACAGCTTCTGCGTTAGATGCTTCAGGTGAAAAGGTTTGCGCAATGAAGTGCAACGTAGCCGATCTGGAAGATGTGTCGAAAACGTTCTCCACTATTTACGGGAAGTTCGACAAGATTGATATTTTGATTAATAATGCAGGTATTACGAGAGATGCATTTTTCCATAAAATGACGACCGAACAATGGCATTCTGTACTGGACGTCAATCTCCATAGTATGTTCTACACGTGCCAAGCAGTCATTCCACAGATGCGAAAGCAACAGTACGGCAAGATCGTTAATGTCTCTTCTTCTTCTAGTTGGGGCAATATGGGACAGGCAAATTACAGCGCGTCGAAAGCGGGTGTGCTTGGATTGACGAGAACGCTTGCTAAAGAAAACGGCAGTAAGCACATTACAGTCAATGCGGTAGCACCTGGTCAGATCAATACCGATATGACAAAGGATTTGCCACAAGACGTGAAGAAAATGGCAACGATGTTAACGCCTGCCGGTCGTATGGGTGACCCTTCGGAAGTTGCTTCGGTTGTTGCGTTCTTGTCTTCTGATGACTCGAGTTTTGTGAATGGAGAATGCATAAGTGTGAGTGGCGGATTTTTGATGGTTTAATTTGCAGATATACCTGCGTGAGAGCTTCCCGATCGTTCTCGCACAGGTATATTTTTTACGCTAAACGCTTGCCTATAGGCTTGTATTTGACAGCTTTCTGGAGTCTTGGAATCAATATGATAGACAGAATCGTGACGCCGATATCTAGAGGTAAATACGCAACCATCCAGGACCACGCAAGTGCGTAACTGAATCCTGCAGGCGCTTCTACCCAGTATACATAAGCAAAATACATATAATTTGTACCGATTATGTAGTTAACGGCTATGGCAAGAAAACCTGCCCCTGCGTAACTGATCCACGATTGTTTACGCTCAAAGAACTTTCCTACGATATACGCTACGAAGATAAAAGAAATAATGTACCCGAACGTCGGGCTGATGAAACTGCCGAGTCCTCCTTTAAATTGCGCAAATATCGGTGCACCTGCCAATCCGATAAATAAATAAGCGAACATAGACAAGGCACCCAATCGGCTGCCTAGTAATCCCCCTGCCAATATAGCAAACAGTAATTGAAGTGTGACGGGCACACCTCCGATCGTCAACAGTGGCGCAATATTCGCTCCTACCCCCATCAATGCTGCAAATAATGCGCAAAACACAATTTCCTTTGGTTTCATTTTCTGATCCTCCTACTTTCTATTGTTGTCTTTACAAATATATGTTAACATAATTTAGTAATTAGTTAACACATATTTTTAAAAGGAGAGTTTAACGTGTCGATATTATTCATTACCGGAACAGATACCGATGTAGGAAAAACCGTAGCCACCGTGTTACTCAGTGACTTTTTGTCTGAAAACGGTCAGCAATTTGTACCGTTCAAACCTATCCAAACGGGAGCGGTGTTACATAATGAACGCTTAACCGCGCCAGATATTATGACGTATGAACTGGCGTCCGGTAGAGAACAACCTATCTCCGACTATTTATTTCCTACACCTTGCTCTCCTCATTTGGCTGCCAGATGGGAAGATATCCAAATCGATACAAACAGATTGACTCAAACTGTGAAGAAACTCAGCGAAATTTTTGACGGAATGGTAATAGAAGGAGCTGGCGGACTCTATGTTCCGCTCACCTCAGAAGGCTATTGCATGATCGACTGGATGGAAGAATTAAAGGCTCCTGTCATATTAGTAGCACGAGCCGGTGTGGGGACGATTAACCATACACTTCTTTCTATTGAAGCAATGAAAGCAAGAGGTATTCGAATCGCTGGTATTTTATTCAATGATTTGGCGAAAGATTCCTCCACTATCATCAAAGATAATGTGGAAATGATCTATAAGATGAGCGGTGTCCCTGTGATTGGGATCATTCCTTACCAGAAAGACATGCGAGAAACGTTGACCAGTTCGGGCAAGAAAAAGACATGCTATGAAGAATGGGATTATTCAATTTTAGAGGAGGCGTTACTAAGTGGATGCAAATCAGTTGCTCAAGAAAAGTAAGCAACATATGTGGTTACCATTTACACAGATGTCGGATTATGAAAAAGATCCGCTTATCATTGCAAGCGGAGAAGGCGTGACCGTGACGGATATACATGGCAAGACGTATTTGGACGGCTATTCTTCTTTGTGGCTAAATGTACACGGTCACCGAAAAAAGGAGCTGGACGAGGCGATTCAAACACAACTGCAATCCATTGCACATTCGACGTTACTCGGTGCTGCAAATATACCCTCGATTCTGCTGGCTGAGAAATTAGTGGAATTAGTTCCCGAAAAATTGACGCGTGTATTTTACTCCGACAGTGGCGCAACGTCTGTTGAAATAGCGGTGAAGATGGCGTATCAGTATTGGCAGAATAAAGGTATTGAGAAAAAAACACGTTTTGTGACCGTCAGCAATGGCTATCATGGAGATACGGTCGGTACGATGAGTGTCGGTTCAATTGAACTGTATCACAAAGTCTATACTTCCCTATTGTTTGATGCGCTTGTCATTCCCTTCCCGTCAGTTTACCGTCACCCTTCAGGTGATGACAATACTGTACGGGATGAGAGCCTACATGAACTGCGCTTGCTATTTGAAGAACGTCATGAAGAAATCGCAGGAATGGTGCTTGAGCCGATGATTCAAGGAGCTGGCGGAATGAATACGATGCCTGCAGGTTATTTAAAGGGTGTTGAGAAGCTATGCAAAGAATTTAACGTACTACTGATTGTCGACGAAGTAGCCACCGGTTTCGGACGTACTGGGAAAATGTTCGCTGTCGAGCATGAAGGAGTAGAACCCGATCTGATGACTGTAGCAAAAGGACTTACAGGGGGCTATTTGCCAGTCGCCGCTACGTTCGCGACCGAAGAAATTTATAATGCGTTTTACGGAGAATATGAGGAAATGAAGACTTTCTTCCACGGACACTCCTACACGGGAAATCAGCTTGGGTGTGCAGTAGCATTAGCGAACTTGGAGATTTTTGAGAAAGAGCAACTGGTAAAGCAAGCAGAGGAAAAAGCTGCGTTTCTTAAAGAATTACTAGTGGATGTACAGCAACTTCCGCATGTGGGAGATGTTAGACAATGTGGCTTGATGTGCGGAATTGAAATCGTCAAAGACAAGCGCACTAAAGAGTCGTTCCCGGTAGAAAGACGTGTCGCTTACCGCGCTACGCTTAAAATGAGAGAGCTTGGTTTGCTGACTAGGCCGCTCGGTGATGTCATTGTCCTGATGCCACCACTGGCTACTTCACATGAACAGTTAGCGGAAATGGTGAATCTTATGAAGTCCGGAATACTAGCAGCGACGGAAGAATTAGTAGATGTGGGTAGTGTCCAGCAATAACTACACATTTTATAGAAAAGACTGCGCTAGAAACCATGGTTTCTAGCGCAGTCTTTTTCCAATTACTATTTTATGTTTATCATTTATTATGAAATCGGAAGTCTTAGTCATTTTTGCATCCATACACTGATAGTAGTTACCTATCACTTGGCATGGCGCTCCATCATTTCCCGTGTTACATTAAAACGCGGTTCTATTGTATCGCCGTCTACTTCCTCTACCCCAATCAGTACGGAAATCACACGTTCTCCATTGAAGACTGCACTCCCCGTAAAACAAGAACCGGCAGCGTCAGTATATCCTGTCTTTAACCCATCCACGCCATCCATTTGCATACGCATACCCGGTAACAATAAATTCGTATTCCACATCTTCATTCCTTGTTTAGACATGAAGTGTGTCATGCTGGTAAACTCCAATACTTGGGGATGTGTTTTAATAAGTTGATCCGCAATGATAGCCATATCTTTGGCGGATGCCAAGTTGTCTTTCCCCTCACCTCGTCCTAAATAATTGCCATCCAAGCCATGTGGATTATAGAAAACGGTTTTCTTTAACTTAAACGCACGTGCTTGTTCATTCATGATCTCAACGAACTCCTCTTCCGTCCCTCCTACTATTTCAGCCAATGCAAGGGCCGCATCATTTGCTGAAATAACCGTCATCGCGGTGAATAATTCGCGTACTGTATAGCTTTCATTCGCTTTCATGCCGAGTTTTGAAGCACTCGCAAATTGTGCCATATCGAGGACAGTGGAACTTGGCTGATAGGTAGTTTCCCAGGAAATCGTGCCATTTTTAATCGTGTTCAACACGATATATTGCGTCATTAATTTTGTCATGCTAGCAATCGGTAATGGTTTTTTGCTGTTTTTCTCATACAGCACTTCACCTGTATGTGCATTCAAGAGAATCATGGCCTTTGACGAGACACTCCAATTCTCTTCTATCACTTGCACATCATTCCATTGGGTAACGACTGCATAGATTCCCAAACAGATGAGTAACACCAGTAGTAATTTCTTCATGTATACACCCGCCTATACTATTCATTATGAAGTAGAAGTATGAAGAATGGTAGTGGACGCTTCTTAAGATTGTATGAAAAATATAAAAGGACTTTTTAATGTGAAAAACGTGCACTACTCTTAGTGAAAAGGTTTCATTTAGTTTGACTAGTAAAAAATCGGAAGACTGCTAGTGGGTTATTTATTACTAGAAACTTCTTCGCTCGCTAACTACTTTAGAACTGAATTTCGAAATCCGAAATATAATCTACTTATATATGTAAGCGTTTGCTATAATCAAATTATTCAGGCTATCGCACTATTAAATTGCGATAGTCTAACTTAATTGGAAAGGAGTGCTACTGTTGGAGTAAAGGAAAAACATTTCTGAAAGGGTGAAGTGATTGAAGAAACGATTGAATTGGATTTTAGTACTTCCATTGAGTTTTTTGCTTTTATTCAGTACATTACCAGGAACCATACTTGCTAGCGACTGGGATACGGATTATTCAAATTATCGTCAAGTAGCCACTGGACTTGATGGGATGGTAACAACAGCACATCCATTAGCATCAAAAGTCGGTGCTGACGTATTGGCGAATGGTGGGAATGCGATTGATGCAGCGGTAGCTATTCAATTTGCGCTAAATGTTACAGAGCCCATGATGTCTGGCATTGGCGGCGGAGGATTCCTCATGTATTATGATGCCAATACTGACAAAACACAGATCATTAACAGTCGGGAACGTGCACCAGCAGGAGCTACTCCCGATATGTTTTTGGATGAAAAAGGTGAACCCCTCCCCTTCTCGAAGCGAGTAGAAGGTGGGAATTCAGTGGGTGTACCGGGAACGTTAAAAGGATTAGAGGAAGCCCTTTCACGCTTTGGGACGCTGCCAATGTCCGAATTAATTGAACCGGCAATTGACTTAGCACGAAACGGTTTTCCAATCGATTCCGTGCTTGCGGAAGCCATTGAAGAGAATAAGCTGAAACTCGCTTTTAAAGAGTCAGGGAAGATTTTTGTACCTGATGGCAAGCCTATGCGTGAAGGCGATATATTAATACAGCAAGATCTAGCGAAGACGTTTGAATTAATTAAAAACGAAGGAACGGACGTATTCTATGAAGGGGAAATCGCACAAGCTATCGCAAGCGCAGTACAACAATATGGCGGCACTATGACATCTGAAGATTTACGTACATACGCAATTACGATGGATGATCCAATTTGGGGCGATTACAAAGGCTATCAGATTGCTAGTATGCCACCTCCTAGCTCCGGTGGTGTATTCCTTCTTCAAATGCTTGGTATTCTTGATCACTACAATCTATCTCAATACAACGTAAAGTCTTGGCAGAAATATCACTTGCTTGCGGAAACGATGCACCTCGCATACGCTGACCGTGCTATGTACGCTGGAGATCCTGACTTTGTGGACGTTCCGCTAAAAGGACTTTTGAACCCACAGTATATCCAAGAACGGACGAACTTGATCAGTTTGGAACGCATGAACAAAAATCCGAAAGCCGGAGATCCTTGGAAGTACGAAAATAAACCGAATGCAACTGTAGCTACTGTTCAACCTGAACCTGATAAACTCGGCGAGACGACGCACTATTCCGTAACCGATCAATGGGGCAATGTCGTGTCGAACACGACGACAATTGAACAACTATTCGGTAGCGGAATCATGGTACCAGGTTATGGAATTGTGTTAAATAATGAACTAACAGACTTCGACGCAGTACCAGGCGGAGCGAATCAAGTGGAACCAAATAAACGTCCTCTCAGTAGCATGACGCCAACTATTGTATTTGAAGATGGCCAGCCTGTTCTATCCGTTGGGTCACCTGGTGGACCGACCATCATCACATCCGTCCTGCAAACGATTATTCACTCCATTGATTATGGCATGGAATTAAAAGCCGCTGTAGAAGAACCAAGAATCTATACGAACAGCACATCATCCTACCGTTATGAAAGCGATATTCCACTAGAATCAATGAATTACTTGCGTGTACTCGGTCATCAATTTGGCGACAAGCCGACAACGATTGGGAACGTACAAAGTATTCTTATCGATCAAAAGGAAGGCGTATATAAAGGTGTTGCTGATTCCAGCCGTAATGGCGCCGCAATTGGTGTGAGTCAATGAATTACCCACTATTATAGAAAAAGCATCTTATCCCCTGCTAAATCAGCTAGGGATAAGGTGCTTTTTTTAATGGAACATCCGTCATGTAAAAAAAACCTCTGCAGTTCTGTATTTTTTTTGGGTTTTCAAACAATCACAAAAGAAATCAGTTGAATTCCGGTGTTATGGGCATAATAGCTAATAAAAGTGTTATTGGAAAAGAGGTAAGATGGTGAAAACAAGTTGGAATATATTTAAATTGGATTTGAAGCATATTAGTAAAAACTGGGTAGTTGCCCTATTGATTGGCGGTCTGACCTTTTTACCCTCTTTGTATGCATGGCTGAATATTTACGCGACATGGGATCCTTATGCCCACACCGACCAATTACCCGTTGCGATTGTCAATGAAGATGAAGGTGCGATGGTACGTGACAAACAGATTGATGTTGGGAAAGAACTAATAAAAACGTTACAAGATAATAAAGAGATGGATTGGACTTTTACCACAAGCCAGGAAGCGATGGATGGAGTAGAATATGGTGATTATTTTGCGGCGATTTTTATTCCAAAAGACTTCTCCAGCAAACTTGCAACGGTCACTTCAGGAGAACCTGAAAAAGCAGAAATCAATTATTTCGTCAATGAAAAGCTGAATTCAATTGCACCAAAAATCACGGAAAAAGGTGCTTCTGTCATTGTCGACAAAGTAAGCAATCGTTTTATTTCTACTGTCAATGGCGTAGTACTCGATATGTTTAATGAACTTGGAATAGAAATTGAGAATGACTTGCCTGATATTAAGAAATTCGAACAATATATATTCGATGTTCAGAAGCAATTACCGACGATTCAGCGGACTTTGGAAGGAATCGTAACCGATGCGAACTCCGCCAAACAGATTATCAACAAAGCGCAACAGCTATTGCCTGAAGCGAAACGGACTACTAACGCAGGCTTACAAACGATCAATGATACGATTGATCAGCTAACAACTGCGCAAAATCGATTAGAAGCCGCTGCACCACGTATAAAAGCGGATTTGGAAAAAATAGCGGCTATTACGAATGAAACGAATGAGTTCCTTAAAAAGATTCAGCAAATATCACCTGACTTCACTGAATGGGATCGTGTAAAACAAGAGGTTGACGACCGAGTAACCAGCAGTATGGAAAAACTGGGCGGACTTGAGCAAGACCTTCTGAATATTAAAAAGATAACCGAGGGGTTGAACGGTGAACAAACAGATGCCACTCTGTCCCAGCCGATCGATGCCGCGTTAATAAAAGTCACCAATCTTCACCAACTACTGTCTGAAATTCAACAAAATGCTCATACGATGAACGCACTTGTGCAAGGTGAAGAAGAACGATTGCACAATAGTATTAATGATTTGCAAAAGATTGCTGAGAACACTTCTATCCAAGCCAATTCATTCTTAAAAGAATATACAGACACGATAGAACCTTTTGTCCGCAAAGAAATAACGCAAGCATTGAAGACTCTTACTAGTGCCAAAGCGTTGTTAATAGAAGTACAACATACTTTCCCTGAAGTGCAACAAACATTACTTAGTGCAGACAAACACTTATCACAAGGTAAACAGCAAGTCGAGAACGCTTTAAACCAATACCCATACGTTTACGATAAAGTGAACCAGCTGGCAAATCGTATCAAGGATATTCAAGGCTCAACAGATATTAATGAAATCATTGATTTGCTACAAAATAACCCGCAAGCAGAGCGCAGCTTCTTTGAGGAACCGATACTATTGAATGAAACGAAGCTTTTCCCGATCAAAAACTATGGTACCGGGATGACCCCTTTTTATACCGTACTTTCGATTTGGGTCGGTTGTTTATTACTCATTTCCTTACTAGCGACAGACATTAGCCGAGAAGGTGTATTCACATCTAGACAAATTTATGTAGGTCGGCTATTTACATTCGGTTTGATTGGATGTATTCAAACGCTGATCGTGACGACCGGCGATATCGTGCTGCTTGGTGTCACTGTCAAAGAGCCGATAGCATTTTTCTTATTTGGGATATTGATCAGCGTAGTGTTCATGTCGATTGTCTATACGCTTGTTTCAGTGTTCGGCGACGTTGGTAAAGCGATGGCTATTGTCTTGCTTGTGCTGCAAATTGCAGGATCTGGTGGTACGTATCCGATCATGTTACTACCTTCATTTTTCCAGTGGATCAATCCTTTCTTACCTTTCACGTATGCAATTGACTTGATGAGAGAGGCAGTAGGCGGAATTGTCTGGGCGCGAGCCATTAAGGGTGTGCTGTTTTTAGCAATCGTTGGAATAGTCTTCATTACTTTCGGTTTCGTATTCAAGGAAAGAATGAATAAAGCAACTAATCATCTTTTAGCGAAATCACGTGAGACCGATCTATTTCATTAAACTGTTGTATAGAATTTGTATGCTGAATGTAAAGCGTTTCATTTATCCGATATTGACTTCAATCATAAAACTCATTATAATATCAGTATATTCAGAATACCCCGGAGGTGAAGGAAATCAAAGTTACTAGACTTGGTCATGCGATGTACTTACTATCCAGCCGGATGAATAAGAACTATCTGATTGATCCTTTCTTTGATTTAAATCCTGGTTGCCCAAAAGAATTCATTACCGAAGAGTTTTTTCACACTATTGATGCGGTTTTCTTAACTCACGGACATTTTGATCATACAAGTGGACTTCAGAAAATGATGGATGTAAATCCACAACTTTTAGTCGTTGCTCCCTATGAATTGGCAATGATTCTGTTGCAAAAAGGATTTCAAAATATTTTCCCACTTAATTTAGGTGGCTCAATTCCACTAGAAGATGTGAATGTCACGATGGTACCCGCAAAACATAGTTCTTCATTCGGCGAAACCGAAGGCACTCCTATTTATGCAGGCGAAGCTTCCGGTTATGTATTTGAGTTCACAGATGGACCCACACTGTATCATTCAGGAGACACCGCACTAAGCTATGATTTGAAACTAATTGATGAGCTATACAAGCCCCACGTCGCTATACTATCCTCTTCCGGTCAATTTACAATGGGACCAAGAGAAGCAGCTTATGCGATTCGTAATTTTCTAAATGTAGATGTGGTCATTCCAAGTCATACCTTCCCTACTGCGGATACTGCGGTATCAAAAGAGAGTTACGAACAATTACTACAAGCTTTCCCCGTGGTCCAAAATATGGTAGATAGAGATCAAGAATTCGAAAAATTACTAAGGGATTATGACCGCACTGAAGTAGTCGTATTAGGTTATGGTGAAAAATATGATTTTCAACTGAAATAACATGCAACACCACAAAACCTCCCTACTTTGGTAAGGAGGTTTTAGTCGTTTTACTTATATAAAAATTGGCACTTCAGCGCGTCTGTAGTATTCTACGAAGAAAAAAAGTATTTTGTTGAACATTTTGAATTTCAAAATAAAATGCTCCATTATGATACTCTGCGCTAAGCTTGGAACCTGTTAAATCCCCCACTTTCACAGCATTCTTCCCGTCTTTATCCATTCGATAGAAATACTGTTTATAAGTTCCAGTATTATCTACAAAATAGATATATTTTGTGCCAATAAATACTGCAGTTGAATCGACATTGGAGATGCGTTTTAACCTATTACCACTATAATCCGTGCGATACAAATACCTAGCATTCATAGTAGATTGTGGATCGATAACTGAATAAATATAGCCGTCTCTTACAATAATTGAATCAATCGAATTCACTTTACTAATGATCGGCACGACTTGTTGTGGATTGGATAGTTTGAATCGTGCAAAACTCATTGAATAGTCATATGGAGGAGGAACAGCGGGTATTAAGTATGCGTAATAGAGCCAGCCATTGTGAACGGTGAACTCTTGAATCGTGCCTTCTGACGTATATAGGTACTTATTTCCTTGTCCATTGATATTGATTTCATATACGTTTTTACCCGTGTGATAATACATTTTATCCCGATCAATCAAGAAATTACTGCTGGTCACTTGCGGATACTCCCTGATGAGTGTACCATCAAACGAAAACCGTTGTAGTTTATTTAGATCATCATTGAATACGACGATCGTATCTTTATATAGTTGAATATTCGTGTAGTTCCCTTGCTTGATCAATCGGAACTTTTTCATATCATTACTTACCTTATATATCCCAACCGCTAATTCCTCGAGATGTCCTCTGTTTACATAGTAATTACTTCCGTCTTTAGCAGTAAAACTATTTACAAAATGGTGATCGCCTTTAACATCATCTAGCGCACTTGCTTTTGATACTAGTACATTGGGGAATAGCAGACCAATAAACAGGACAACGACAACAAATCGTATCCAGTGTTTCATTTGTACATCCCTCCAAGTGTTTTATATTTAGTATACCATTTACTGAATAATTAATCTATTTTGATAATACTTTTCATTATTATTTTTATTCAACTGTATATAGTTTCACCTATGTAAATGTTTGCAGACTAAGATACTTCATTACTATTCAATAGATGAATATCTAGCTTGATCATCCGAGCAATAAAGTATATCCGAAATGCAGATGTAAATCGCAATGATTCTAAAACAAGCTTAATTTTATTTATCAAAGTACTTCTTTCAATACAAAAAGACGACAATCATTCACATTCGAATGAATTGTCGTCTTTTCTTTTTTGAGAAATCAAAGCGTATAGTGACATTGATTTTTCACATGCTAATCTGGATGGATAGAACCGATTACTTCGTATAACCGTTCATTTGTGATTGAGCCTGACGCACTAATCGCTTTGTAATTTCTCCGCCGACGGATCCGTTGGCACGCGATGTGGAGTCTGGTCCAAGGTTTACACCGAATTCGTTCGCGATCTCTTCCTTCATCTGGTTGATCGCCTGTTGTACACCTGGAACTAAAAGCTGGTTTGAATTGCTGTTGTTATTGCTGTTTGGCATGTTGTCCACCTCCTTCTGACAATAGAATGAGCAGTTTTCGAAATATCATACATCGAGAGTCAAAAAAAATTAATGAGTTTTTCATGTGATTATTGCGTGTAATTACCTCATTAAGGGTATGTACAACATAACGGCAAAATAATGAGTGAGGTGAGTTAATTGGAAAATTTCAATGAAGACTCCATAAAACGGCAAGCAGAGTTACATCCGGAAGAATTAAAAAAAGCGGTGGACTACTCCAGGTTTTCATTCGAATCAACAGAACAAGTAGCCAAGCTTACAAATATTGTGGGACAACAACGTGCACGGTCCGTGATGAACTTCGGCCTACATGTGGATAAACCCGGATACAATCTATACGTCGCTGGAATAGAAGGCGTCGGTAAAACTTCTTTTGTCACGACCGTCGTTAATGACTTTTCGGAAAAAGAAGCTACCCTGTTTGACTGGTGTTATGTAAATAACTTTGAAGATGAGTACAAACCTAAAGTGCTAAAACTTCCTGTTGGATTGGGTAAGCAACTTCAAAAGTCGATGGAAGACCTGTTGCAAGATTTAAAAGCAGATATCCCTACTGCCTTTAATGAAGAAAACCGGCTAAAGAACCGTTCCTCGATCATTCGAAAATATAAAGACCAAGTGGACGAAGTGTATAAACGGACCAATGAAATAGCTACCGAAAACGGCTTTGTACTTAAGCAGTCCGATTCTACGATTGCTACCATTCCTATTGGTGAAGATGGGAATCCTTTAAGTGAAGAAGCTTATCATGTATTGAACGAAGAACAACGAGCGGCTATCGAAAGTAACTCTGCCAAATTACAAGAAATTATATTGGAAGCGACGAAAACCATACTCCGTTTCGAACAGGACTTGAAGAAATCATTGGCCGGCTTTGACCATCAAACAGCCATTACGACAATTGATTTTCATATTGAGGAATTAAGAAAGAACTACAAAGACTGTCCTGAAGTAATGCACTATATTAAAACGGTGCGAAAAGATCTCGTGAATAATTTTCAGGCATTTTTATCCACTGCTTCTAAAAAGGACGAAAAGCAGCTTGGCAGTCTGTTCAAAGACGAAAATCAAGCACTAAAAAAATATACGATAAATGTGCTAGTTGATAATAGCGAAACGAAAGGCATGCCCGTCATATCTGCAGATAATCCTACTTTTTATAACTTGATGGGCAAAGTAGAATACGAAAATCGAATGGGCGTCATGAGTACTGATTTCACGAAAATAAAACCTGGCTACCTACATGATGCAAATGGCGGGTATCTTCTCATTCAAGCAAAAGATATTTTTTCGAAAAGCCAAGCATGGGAAGGGTTAAAAAGAGCCTTATTAATCCATAAATTACAAATTGAGAATATAGGCGAACATGCCAGTATTATCGCTACCGCATCAGTCAATCCAGATCCGATTCATCTCAATGTAAAAGTCATTATTATTGGGAATATGGACATATATCAAGCCCTCTATCACCATGATGAAGATTTTCGTAAATTATTCAAAATTCGCGTAGACTTTGATGTAGAAATGAAATACAACCAAGATAATATTGCGGGGTTAGTTAGTTTCATTCATACACATTGCAAAAAACATGGGCTTCGGCATTTTGATCCGACAGCTGTTGCCAAAGTCATTGAATACAGCTCACGTATCGCCGGTGATCAAAATAAATTATCCACTCGTTTTAATTTACAAGTAGAATTACTATACGAAGCGGATGCATGGGCAAGTATTATGGGAGACGACCTCGTTTCAGCGAAGCATATCGAAAAAGCTATTCAGGAAAAGAAATATCGCTCAAATTTATATGAAGAAAAAATCCAAGCGAGTATTGAAGAAGGAAGTATTCTGATTGATACAACAGGAGAGAAAATTGGACAAGTAAATGGCTTGGCGGTCTATGATTTAGGTCAATATCATTTCGGCAAACCATCCCGCATTACCGCTACAACGTTTATGGGGAAGAAAGGTTTTGTCAATATTGAAAGAGAAAGTCAAATGAGCGGGAACACGCATAATAAAGGTGTGTATATATTAGGAGGATATTTAGGGCAAAAGTTCGCGCAGAAGTATCCAATGGTACTGACCGCACATATCGCTTTTGAACAATCCTATGGCGGTGTTGACGGTGACAGCGCTTCAAGCACAGAATTGTATGCCATTCTTTCTAGCCTGTCAGAAATTCCTATCAATCAAGGATTAGCCGTCACTGGCTCTGTCAATCAAAACGGAGAAATTCAGCCGATTGGCGGCGTGAATGAGAAAATTGAAGGGTTTTATAATGTATGTAAAAGTAGAGGATTAACAGGAAAACAAGGTGTACTCATCCCCCATCAAAATGTGAAAAACTTGATGCTAAATGATGAAGTCATTGAATCTGTTCGCAATGGACAGTTCCATATTTATAAAGTGCGAACGATTGAAGAAGGAATAGAAATTTTAACTGGTACACCAGCAGGACATCCCGATGATCAAGGAAATTATGACAAAGAAACCGTCTACGGAAAAGCAGCCACGAAATTACGGATGTTTATGGAGTTTGCTAGAGAACAAGAGAATTGAAAAAGGACCTGCGTTCGAAATGCTTGCGGGGATACATTTCACGTAGTTTCAAGCGCAGGTACTTTATCTATATTTCCATGTTATTTAAGCATCCATACTCAACCATTACAATACTTCAATGTATTTCCAATTAGCTTACATTCTCAAGTCAATTTTGTTACATTCGCTTCAAAGTTGTCGAAAAGCTGTACAATGGATATACGTTAGTTTTCTTGAGGAGCTTGATTATGAATAAGAAACGTTTATCTTGGGTAGATGTCACCAAAGGTTTTTTAATGATTCTTGTGGTCATTGGACATTATCCTGGACAGTTGGATTTTCCACTTGTTAAGTATATCTACTGGTTTCATATGCCGGCCTTCTTCATTTTAAGCGGATTATTTTTTAAGCCCGTAGTGGAAAAAGGCTTACTAAAACTCTCGATTCAAAAACGGTTTATGCAGTTAATTGTCCCCTATTTGTTTTTCTTAGTAAGCATTACACTGATTCGTTATGGGATAGAGATTGGTTCGGGGAATTCCGACTTATCATGGTATTTACATGATATGTGGACACTTGTTGTCGGCGGACGTTTTGCACGTGGGGCTTATGGTGTATTTTGGTTTGTTACTACCCTATTCTTTACGTATTTGTTTTTCTTATGGATGACTAAAAACTTTAGCCGTACGAAACAACTGATTATTTTAGCTATTTTTTATAGTATCGCCCACTTTGAAAGCCTGTTCGCGATGCGTGTCATTGGTGGTGCTCCATCTACTGCGGCGCAAACGATCCCGATGATTTGGAACATCGATGTTGCACTTATGGCAGTCGTCTATTTCTCAATCGGATATTATTTGAAAAGTTTTTGGATGAACATTCCGAAAAAATGGTTACTCGCAGGATTGCTCGTTAGTATAACGGCTATAACTCTTGATCATTATCATGTCATTGACTATCACTTGAGTATGAAATTTTTACGCTATGACCATTTCTTCTTAGACTTGATCATCCCGCTTTCTTTCACACTCGTGTTAGTTGGTGTGTTCCAACTCATAGCAGCTAAATTATCGTTGAATTGGCTACAAAAAATTGAAAAGCATTCCTTAACCATTATGTATTTACATATCTTCACGGATATTTTATTAAATGATTACTTTACGTATGGTATTGTGGGGTTCACCGCATTCGGTATATTCATTCCCATCTTCATTTCGATTATCATACACAAATTTCTGCCGCACGGAAAGCTATTCCTTGGTGGATTTTCACAGAAAAAGACCACGCAAATCGCGCAATAAAAAAGTACCTGTACACGAAACTTTCATGAATCGGTTCACATTCATGTCGGTTTTGTAGTACAGGTATTTTTTCGCATTCCACTTCGAGTTATTCGGACTTTTGTATTTTCAAACCTTCAATGTTATGCATGATTTTTTTGTAGTGGTCGGATCGGATTGAAAAACTGCTAAATTCTTCATGTGTCGTGCAGGAAAACCAAGCAAAGTTATTCTTCATAAAGGTTAGATCTTCAGGTAAATCAGGTGCCACCCAGTCGTACAACGTATGCGCGTGGCGTTTTAATAACTTGCATGTTTTGTCGTTTGATTCTACAACAAAAACAGTTGCAGCTGGACCTTTTGTTATGGTATTGGCCCACTCTTTTGTTTTATAAGTTTCCAACGTGTACGGTTTGAATTGCTCCAATATATCCTGATTATAGGTCAGTTCTTTCCGTGTGATGAAATAAAATGTATCCGAATGATCGCAGAGTGCGTTGATCAGTTTTCTATAGATTTCTTCTGAAGGGTTTTCCGTTATATCCCAGTACTCCATCTCCCTACCTCTTTTCCTGTAGAATACTCCATACGTCTATTACCTTAATAAGATGTTCATGTTTATGAACTTACTTTACATACGAATGAATGTTTTAAAGGTTTCATACCATCACTTACTAGTTCGATTGGTGATTTTTTGTGTTGAGATAAAAGTTCAATTATTATCCTAGCTCTAAATAGTAAGTACATCTATATCAAACACGCAGTATCTTCCTTAACTCAATCGAAAAAGCACCTGTATAAGAATGTTCATGAATGACTACGCACACATGACCTTTTCTCAGACAGGTACTCATTATTCATCCCTTTATAAAGCTGCTCTTTTCAGTGCTTCTAAATGTTCCGTATCAAAGTGATAGGTTTCATTGCAAAAGTGGCAATTCGCTTCGGCGTGTCCGTCGGTTTGAATCATGTCTTGGATTTCTTCACTGCCTAAGCTGATAATCGCATTAGAGATCCGGTCCATAGAGCATTGACACTGAAATTGAACGGGCATACTTTCTAACACAGTGACATGATCCGAACCTAATATGTGCTCAAGTATTTGTTCTGGAGTAGTTCCTTTCGCGATCATCGAAGAAAGTGGTGCAATTACTTTCACTCGTTCTTCAATGATCTTCATCACGTCTTCATCTGCGCCCGGCATAAGTTGAATAATAAAACCACCCGCAGCTTTTACGGTATAATCAGAATTTACTAATACGCCTACTCTGACAGCAGATGCCGTTTGTTCAGATTTAGATAGATACGATGTATAGTCTTCTCCAATTTCCCCGGAAATGAGAGGGATTTGTCCTACGAACGGATGCATCAGCCCGACGTCTTTTGAGACGGTTAGCAACCCATTCGTCCCGACTGCCTTTCCCACTTCGTTCATTTCAAAGTCGGTTTGAGGATTCGAGACGTAGCCGCGCACTTCACCTTTCGCATTGGAATCCACGATAATGGTACCGAGTGGGCCGCCACCATTGATTTTAACCGATAATTTCTCGTCTCCTTTTAACATAGCGCCAAGAATTACACCAGCCGTTATGGAACGTCCGAGGGCATCTGCAGCTGTTGGCCAAGCCGCATGTCGTCGCTGTGCTTCCGCTACTGTTGTAGTTGAATTCACGGCGTAAGCACGTACTTGATTTTGATAAGCGACTGCTTTTACTAAATAATCATTCACTCTATTCACCCTTCCTATAACCCCAAACGTTTAGTTAAGCTTTGTTTCTCGTAATTTTTCGGGTGTTACATCATTGCCAAGTGGATCGATGACTGTTAAACCTGAAAATGTACCGATGACTTGTCCGCGGATTTCGCGCAAGTAATCTTGACGCAATACAGTCTGCTCGACTACTTCCGCGTTTGTTAAGCCTTCCTCACGCTGTTTTTTTGCTAATTCATTGATACGACCTAGTTGATTAATCATTTGATAATGCTCCTTTTCATTTTCTATACGCATAAATGTGTAGTATGTGCCTTAAAGTGCGGAACGACAAACTCTTGCAACTCCTGTATCACGTCTGTTATTGGACGATCTTCATTTCGAATCGCCAGAACGACATGGTTTACTCCGATATCTTGCAATGCATACAGATAATCGATTAAAAACTGATGACCGGATGTAAAACCAACTTTTATTGGAATGGGTCTAGGCGACGTATTCGGTTTCTTCGATATATTAATCGTTAATGGCTGTATGAATGGTTTAAACTCGGTTGTCGCTTGACGCCAACGCTTGATTAGTTCTTGCTGACGATTTGCTTCTTGGGCGTAAAATATCCAACCGTCTGTATTCTCAGCCAACCACTCTAGCGATTGTCCAGAATATCCTGTACCTAAAATAGGAATGTTCGACAATATTGGTTTCGGAATCACATCGCCTGCTTCCAATCCTACACGTTCAGACTGAATCGTAGGGAATGATTCTTTCCAAACGGTTTTCATTACATTTATAGATTCTCTAAACAATTCATCACGTCGATCTCGATTCACTTTAAACGCAGGGAATTCGATCGGGCGATCACCCGTTGCAACGCCTAGTAAGAAGCGCTGTTTGGATAGATCATCCAATGAAGCAGCTGACTTAGCCAAGTGAAGCGGATGCCGCAACGTTGTGACGACACTTGCGGTTCCTAGCGCTATTTTACTTGTATGCGCACTTACGTATGCGAGAAGTTGAAAAGGATCGTGCTTCACGCCAGTATCTCCGAAGTCTGGATCGTAAAGCGGTGAATCTCTCACGTATAATGCCGCAAATCCTGCTTCTTCTGCTTGTTTGGCGAGCTGTATCTGCTCAGCTATATCCATCGGCATCCGATAATCGGTTGCTCGATCCATAGGAAATGTAAGGCCTAGTGTGAGCTTATTTTCCGAAAATGTTCGAGCGAACCCTTGATGCGTTTGAAATGTATTCATCGTAACTCCACCTATCTCGCAATCCTACTAACTTGTCACACCATTTTTTCTTTTAGCCATTCTTGCAGTGCTTGTACTTTCGGATTGTATTCTGTATTTATTTTTTCATAAAGTGACGCCACCGTTTCGCGTTTTAAAATCGATTTCCATGAATTTTCAGCCTCTGCCATCAAAGCCGTTAATGCGCAGTCACGATCTTCTTCTAAATCCAGCAAGTCATGAAAAACACCAGTTGAAGAATAGAGTGATTGTTTCCCTTCAATCGCTAGATATATATCATAGACACGAATCTCTTCAGGCTTTCTTCTTAACTTGAATCCACCTTTCACTCCAGGGACAGAAGTAATCAAGTCCGCGCTGACTAATTTCCGTAAGATCTTTTGGGTATAAGTTGGCGATGCGTTAAGTTGTTGACTAATGGCTTCTCCTGGTAATACGGCTCGTTGCGGCAACATGTTTAAGATAAGAATGGCATACAAAGATTGTTCCACTCCGGTTTTCATATGCATGATATCATCACCTTTTCTTACTCTTTTTATTCGATACATCTATTCTTCGTAATCGTGGATAATCATTGTCCTCGTTATATTAACATGTCGTTTTAAAATAGTATAGTTTTCTACTCCGACCATTACAATGAGTGCTCACGTATATATCAAATGAAAAAAGCTAGCCTGAAGATGGTAAAGTTCCGTCTTCAGGCTAGCTATATACTTGGACTTTTCTACGACCGGAGCCGTTTAACTTGCGATATCGTCAATCCATCACCGATTGGCAACAATACTGACGTCAAACGAGGATGCCGTGCTGTGTATTCATTGAACTCCCGCATATTGTCCGTAAAGTGTTTACCTTGTATGGACGCGTCGGCTACTGTACCACCCGCCAACACGTTATCGGCTACGATCACCGCATTCGGTTCAGCAAGCTCTAAACAGCGATCTAAATAGTTTCGATAATTTTCTTTGTCCGCATCAATGAAAAAGAAATCAAACGTTTTTCCTTCTGCTTTCAACGCTTCTAAGCTGTCTAAAGCAGGTCCGGTTTTATACGTTACTTGTTCGCCAAAGCCTGCCTTCGTTAAATTAGAGTTGGCTAACTTTGCGAATGATTCCTCTAGTTCCATTGAAGTCAAATGCCCTTCCTTCGTCAATCCTCTCGCAAGACATATACCGCTATATCCGCCAAGCGCACCAATTTCAAGAACATTTTTTGCGTCAGTCAACGAAACGAGCATCGTCAGCGCTTTGCCCGAAGCTGGAGAAACCGAGATCGGGCGCATACCATTTTCTTGGATAGATAACAGCACATCCTCGAGAACTTGATCAGTTGATACGAACGTTTGGTTAATATATTGGTTAATCATTTCCATTATGTAAATCCTCCTCCACATAGTAAGTTGAATGCCATATTATTCATTTACCACACTTTCCGCCAACACTTTGACTTTCACTACATCAACGGTATGCTTATCAAGCATTCCGTATGCCATTTATTATGAGCGGGAACGTGAGAAACTGTCAATAGATAACAAATACAGTACATCCGTGTAGTACTCTACTCTCTCATTCGATTCCCTAATACAGAGTCGAATAGTTGCCTCGCATAGCAATGAGAAAAGTGAAATACTCCATCTGTTTTCGCACTCTCGTCCACCACTCGTCCATCCTTCATCACATATATTCGATCACATGCATACATGACAGCCTGCAGATCATGCGCAATGAATAAAATCGACATATCCATTTCTCGGTTGAGCTCTAGAAGCAGGTCAATGATTTCCCTTTGAGTCAATCGATCCAAATTGGATACGATTTCATCGCAAATGAGCAAATCGGGTTCGACTAACAATGAACGAAGCAAGTTGACACGTTGCTGCTCACCGCCACTCAATTGTGAAGGATATCTATGTAAATGCGTTTCCGATAATTTGACTCTTCCAAGCATTCGTCGAATATATGCTTCACGATCTCCTTTCATCAGGCGAAGAGGCTCTAGCAATATTTCGCGCACAGTCCAGGAAGGATTCAGCGCTGCCGATGCATTTTGAAAAATTAATTGGTTTGCTTGATAAAATGATTTCCGGCTTTTCCGTGTAACCAATTTACCATTGAATGCAATGGAACCACTGTCGGCTAATTCAAGTTGCATCACGACACGCGCGAGCGTACTCTTTCCACAACCGCTCTCTCCTACTAAACCTACAACTTCCCCTTTACTCACAGTTAAATCTATTCCATTCAACGCTTTTTTCGTCTGGCGTCCATTGTAATAACTCTTAGAAACATTCGATACTTCTAACATCTGGCGTCCACTCCTAAAATCTACTCTCCAACAACCGCTTCGTGTAGGCATGACGGGGATTCGAGAAAACGGTTTCCACCTTCCCCGTTTCCACAATGCTTCCTTGCTGCATAACGGCCATTTCATGAGCGGCTTCAGCGACGATGTCCAGGTCATGAGTAATGAGAAGAATCGTCGTACCCCGTTCTTCATTGAGACGAATGAGCCATTCAATGAATTCTTTTTGCAACACCATATCCAGTGCAGATGTAGGCTCGTCTGCAATGAGTAAAGCAGGTTCCACGTAAAATGCGCACGCAATCATACATCTTTGCAACATTCCGCCTGATAATTGAAAAGGATAGTGCTCGACAACTTCCCAGGATAGGCCCAACTTGTCTAAAATTGAAAGCATTTTTTCATCAAATACTTGTAACGTATCGCCAACACGTTTCCCCGAGAATGCATACAGTTGATGCCTCATTTTCACGGACGGATTAAAACTGTTCGATGCGTCTTGGAATATCGTGAAAATATCTTGCTTCTTCACGCTTTCCATCTCCTGATCAGATATATCCAATAGGTTTCGACCTTCGTACATGACGGATCCGCTTACTTTGGCATCTGTTGGTAGCATACCAAGCACAGCGGATACCGTCATACTCTTTCCGCTACCACTTTCTCCAATCAGCGACGTGATTTTTCCACGCGCTATAGTGAACTCAACGTGATGCGTAATGTGCTTACCTTTCATTGTAATAGAGAGGTCTCTTACTTCAATCATGAACACGCCTCCGCTCCGGATTTTTCCACGCCTCTCCGATAAAATTAATCGCGAGAATAGTCAAGAAAATCATAATGCCTGGAAATAATGCAATCCACCAAGCGCCAATTAAAATATCGTTTTGCGCGTAGTACAACATATTCCCCCATGATGGAATCGATTGCGGTATACCGATGCCGAGAAAACTAAGTGATACTTCCATAAAAATCGCGCTCGCAAAATTAAATAACGTCACGACAAAAATGGCAGGTAGGCTGTTGCGTAGCAAATGACCCCATAGAATTTTCCAAACAGGTGTCCCTAGCATGCTAGCCATTTTAACAAACTCTTCTTCTTTGAGCCGAATGAATTCCGAACGGACTATTCTTGCGGTAACAATCCATCCTGTCAACCCAATGAGAAGCGCCATGCCCCACATACCGCCTTGCAAAAATGCTTGAAATGCCAAAATGATAATTAGAGCTGGAATGGTAATCAGAGCTTCCAATAATCGCATCATAACGGTATCGATCACACCGCCAAAATATCCACTAATACCGCCATAGACAATTCCAATCACTAGCGACAAAATAACAGAACCACTTGCGACGGCTAACGTCACTTTCCCACCTTCTAATAACCGCGAAAAAACGTCCCGACCTAAATGATCTGTTCCTAACCAATGATCACTACTCGGGGCACTATATATTTCATCCATGTTCATGTCATTCGGACTGTATGGGGCCAGTATAGTTGAAAATACCGTCAATAAGATAATCAATCCAAGAAGGCTGCACCAAAATAAAAGTGCTTTCCGTAACTTCATTTACCGGATACCTCCTTTACGCAACTTCGGATCCATAGCGTACATAATGAGATCGACAATAAATAATGTCATCACGACTAGGATGCCCGTCACCATAATGCTGCCCATTAACAATGGGTAATCCTTCGTTGCGACTGCTTTGACCGTCAATTGCCCTAATCCAGGCCAAGCAAACAATGATTCCACAATAATAGAACCACCAAAGAACGACGGAATGGTCATAGCGATGTAATTCAAATAAGGAATGGAGGCGTTACGCACGATTCCATTTCGAATGAACCTTTCCATTACACCATTTGCGCGTGCCACCTTCACATAGTATTGACCGTTTTCTATCTTGATACTTTCCTGTAGAAAACGTGCATAAATCCCTACATGCGTTACAATCAGCACACCCGCAGGCATGATGAGATGACGAATTTTATCGATAACACCGCCATCACCATCTACATCGCCCGAACCAGAAGAAGGAAGAACCCCTAGACTCACAGCAAAGAAGTAGATGAACAGGATACCAAGCCAAAAGGCAGGTATGGAAGACGTTGCGATACTAAATGTGGAAAGTCCTTTATCCCACATAGAACCTGCCTTCATACCCGCCACGGTGCCAAGCCAAAGAGAACCCATGACAATAAAAAACATCGTTACGCTAAATAATAGTAACGTATTCGGTAGCCGTTCCACGATGATTTCGGAAACGGGTCTACCTTCTTTGGAAGAAACCCCAAAATTCCCTTTAACTGTTTCACCTAGCCAGGCAACGTACTGCTCGGCTACCGGACGGTCTAATGCATACGCACGGGTAATGCGTTCTTTTTCGGCTGCGGTTAAGGTCTGCGCATTGCCTCCATAAAAAGCCGCAGCAGGATCTCCAGGCGCTGCTTGCATAATGAAAAAAGAGAGGAAGCTAACGATGAAGAGGACTACAATCCCCATCACCATTCGCTTCCCTACCCATTTACTGATCATTCCACTTCCACTCCTCGACGTTCCAGAGGAAACCAGATCCATGATGACCTAGCGTTCGTTCTTTCACACCACTCACATTTTTGTTTATACCATACACTGCATTTTCGTAGGCTATAAAGTCGAATGCCGGATCCTTCGCTAATTCTTCTTGGAACTGCATATAAATGGCTTTCCGTTCATCCGGATCCGTCGTAGTACGTCCTTTTGTAAGTAGTTCATCCACTTTTTCATTCGAATAATTACCATAGTTGTAACCGGAGCTATTTATGCTCGATTCATTCGTATGGAACAATATATGCGTATGATGATCCGCGTCATAGGGACTGCCCCAACCCACCATGAACGCATCTGCGTCTTCAATCGTAATCGCGCTCCAGTCAAGTGCAGCTACTTTTACATCCGCACCGATGTCCTTAAACCCTTCGGCAACGTAATTTGCCATATTCGTACGAACAGTATCGCTTGCCGGTGTAGTAATCGTAAAGGATAGTTTTTCTCCGTCTTTATAACGAATACCGTCCTCTTTTTCTATCCAACCTGCTTCATCTAACAGCGCATTCGCTTTTTCCACGTCATATGTGTACTTTTCTATTTGATCATTATGGAATTCATGGTTTTGCAATGGTGAATAAGCAACAGAACCATGTCCTTTTAAAATACCTTTTACGATTTGTTCTCGATCGGTTGCATAACTAAACGCACGACGCACATTAACATCTTTCCAAAAGTCCAAATTCATATTGAACAAAATGCCACGGTAATCGGACGATTCCATATCGTAAATAGTCAAGTTCTCTTCTTTTTGCAAGTTTTCAACTTGTACAGGATCCAAAAGTGCAACATCCACTTCACCCGACTTCAACTGAAGTGCACGGACATTACTATCCGGAATAAACTTGAATATCACTTTTTCAATCGAAGGCTTCGTTCCAAAAAAGTCGCTATAGGCCTGTAGTGTCAACGCATTGCCACGGTCCCAATTATCAAACTTATATGGTCCCGCACCAATCGGATGGCTGTTAAAGTCCGCCGTTCTCATATCGACTCCTTCAAAAGCATGTTTCGGAAGGATGGGTACAGTTAACTTGTCTAGTAAAGGGGTAAATGGTTGTTTTAATGTAACTTCTACAGTATATTTATCCAGCGTTTTGGTAGATTCCACTTCTTCAAAATCAGATTTCAAAAATGAAGCGTTTTGATCATCCATAATACTTTCTATCGTGAACACTACATCTTCCGCTGTAAGTTCTTTCCCATCATGGAATGTAATACCTTCGTTTAACGTAAACGTATACGTAAGTTTATCCTCTGATACATCGAACGAGTCTGCGATGTCCGTACCTACTTTATTATTTTCATCAAATCGCATGACTCCACGAAACAATAATGCATCTAAGTTCGTTTCTTCGAGGATCGGGTTTAGCCCTTCGAACTCTTCTTCAGAAGCATAAATGAGGCGATTCTCTTGAGTTGGAGTTGCTTCTTTAATAACATCCTCTTTTTTACTACAACCTGCCACAATCAACACAAGTACCATAAAAAGTACAAGCATTTTCTTATTTAATGTAAACATTAGTCTCTCCTTTTTTCTCACTAGATTTACCACATTTTATCATTATTTCATGTTCGTATGCATTTGTCCTGTCTAACGGTTTATATTTTTCACTATGGAGCCATTATAAATTCGGTAGAACTTTTCTAGCCCCTAGTATTAACCAAGTGCTCAGTACAAACGGCATCGTCAATGCGGGAAGTCCAAACGGTAATAACCAAATACTGACACTAGCCATGAGAGGAACTGTAATACATGCCGCCAGCACACCTGTAATCGGTGCATAGCGATTTTCCTTCGTGTTATACACGACCGATACGGCTAGAATGGTCAAAATAGCGTTGTAGCCATATAACCCTAGCATGATCAACGTATGTTCTCCGACTAAAGCAAGAGCTGTTGCGCAAGCGACCACGTTTCCGATGACCGCGTATATGCCCATTTTCCTGCTAGCCCAAAAAACTGCTATGAATAATAAAAGACCGGGTATGGTTTCAGTAAGAAAAAAGATTTGACCGATTCCATTGAAAATTGCTTGGAACAGATCAATTTCGCCTTCTACATGCAGTTCCCAATTCGCTACACTTTGAGGAACCAGTGACTCATTTAACTTGATACTATCGAGTTTATAAGATGAAAGCAGTATAAACCATGTGGATAAGATAAATGGTAACGTCAGGATCGGGATGCCGAAGTTGCCTAAGAAATACATTAACGTCGCTGTGAATATCGCGGTGATCGCCGCTCCTACCAATGCCACAATCCAGGCGTTCGGTCCCGTTAAAAATGTTTGTAGTACTAATCCGGAAAGCACAGAATTATAGCTCATCAAACCTTTACTGATCCATGTTTGATCTGCACCGCCTACTTTCGCAACCAATGTGCCAATCATGGCGGATAAACCTGCAATAACCCCTAATGAAAACGAAGATACCGTAATAGCTAATAAAATCAGAAGACCCGTTACCGTGTTTTCAATATAAATGATTTGGGATATCCCTTTAAGAGATTCTTTAAGAAAAGCAGTTAAACTTCCTTTTTTCATCACTTGCATCGTTTGATTTTCTCTATTTTCGTCTCCCAAATTGGCTCACCTATTTCATTTACTTTAGTGACATACTTATTCAGACGATCTGGCATTGTTCTGAAATGTGTTAGTTGTCCTATTATCAAATTTTCTGCTAATACACTAGTTCTTATACATAAAATGTACATAGTGCTACAATTGCGCCCTTTAACGAGACGATGGTTGCAACCCGTTGATCTGCGCTGCAGCCGGACGCGTTTGGAGGGCGTGCGGTGAACCTTCAAGATCGGAAAAAGTTTATTACCTAACAAACCGCCGATTAAGGCTGACAATCCAGCGATTACACCAAATACAATACTGCTTCTTTCAGGAATTAAATATTCTACTAACGAACGCACAATTACAACCATAACCACTATAAGTAGGCTTACTTTTCTTTCATAGAATTCGCCCTAATTTCTCCCAATCAAGTAAATTACACTCCATCGTTCTCCACGTTAAACGCGCCTATTACTGAATGGGTTGTAGATTGCATCCGATAACAGTAAAACAATCGTACTCATCTATTTACTGTATAATGTAATTCAACAAATTGATTGAAAGTTCTAGTACCTCTTAGGGAAAGATCGAGTTCATAATCGTCTGGTTTAAATAAAGGAATTCCCTCTCCGATAATTGTGGGTGCAACGGTTACGATCAGTTCATCGACTAACTTCTCTTTTAAAAATGTATGTAGGATATCTCCACCACCAACTATCCAGATATCTTTACCTTCTTCTTTTTTCAAATTATTAGTAAAGCTAACAATATCCCCGTTTATAAATGTAACATCTTTTGTATCCGTTACAGATGACCTGGAAAAAACGTAACTATTTTTATTTGAATATGGGAATTGTCCTTTTTCTTGTTCCATAATCCAATCATATGTCCTTTTACCCATTAAAACTGTATCTATCTTTTCGAAAAACTCCGAATAGCCATTGTCTCCTTCCCCCTCAACATTAAATAACCAATCAAGTGAGTCATCTTTTGTTGCGATATAACCATCTAAACTTTGAGCAATAAATAATACTAACTTCCTTTGTTTTTTCATCATAATCCTCCTATTCACTTTCAAAATAAGAATGTACGTTCTTGCGAATATTAGCAGATTTACGTCACTAATTCAATTCATCAATACAATCCGATAGCAGAACAGTCTTAAGAAACCGTTGATTTCCGTTTCAAGGGCGGTGAACTCGCAGGAGTCACCATCTTCCACTCCAATCAACAAAGTGTCTACTTTGCGCTTATTCATTGATATACGATAGTTTTTAGAAGACTTCTTTAAATTTGGAGATCGAGATCATTTAACTTCTCATTTGACATTTAGTTGATTTTTTCCGCCAGCTCTAAAATAATTCCCTCTGGACCACGAATGTAGCATAGCTTATAACTCTCTTCATATTGCTGTATTTCACTAAAGATTTCCTTACCGCTCTTTTTTAATTTCGCAATAATATTTTCAATATCTTCAACGGCAAAACAAATGTGTCGGATACCTAGCGTATTTGCAGAAGGTTTCTGTATACCTTTATCATCTGACGGCGAATAAAACTTTACTAGTTCAATCCACGTCTGACCGTCCGGCATCCCCAATGCTACACACGCCGTTTTCACATGAGTAAGACCCACTATTCTGTCTAACTGCTCCCCATCCAATTCCCATTCCGCATGTACTTCAAGCCCTAAATCGAGAAAAAATGTTTTTGCCTTCGCTAGATCATGTACATTTATACTGACATGATCTATTCTGTTGATTTTCATGTCTGAAACCTCCCATGTCGCACTATTCATTTATCATCCTGAACTGTTTTAAGAACTGTTCATTTATCACAACTACATGTGTTAGGCGATTTATTCATTTACGCAAACAGCCAATCCCTTCAGTATGTTTCACCAAATTGTTTTTAACACACTATATTTTTTAAAAAACGTCACGCCACTGGGTGCTACACCGTTCAAAACCAGGGCAGGGACAAATAACCCCTATAGCAGAATATATCGTATGGCAGTACGTTTGACTGTGTGTGAAGTTCCTTCAATTATTTATTTCACCTTTAATGACACCCGTCTAAGATGATTTTTCTTCAGTCTTCTCTTATACTACTAATACATCAACGGAAAGGAATTACTACATGATTACACAATTTTTCTCCTACTACAAGCCACATAAGCGCTTGTTTTTGATCGACTTTTTCAGCGCCATTTTCGTAGCCCTTCTTGAACTGGCCTTCCCCCTTGCCGTTCAGTGGTTTATCGATGGACTCTTGCCGTCAGGAGATTGGAATCGAATTATCACCGTCAGCTTTTTACTATTGCTCGTCTATTTAGTGAGTACGTTTCTTCATTATATTGTTAGCTATTTAGGGCATAAACTCGGAATTAACATTGAAACCGATATGCGCCGTGAATTGTTCGAACATGTACAGAAACAATCTTTCCGTTTTTTTGATAATACAAAAACGGGCCATATTATGACACGCATCACGACGGACTTATTCGATATTGGTGAATTAGCTCACCATGGGCCTGAAGATGCGTTCATTGCGGTCATGACCATTCTAGGTGCGTTTGGGATCATGTATACGATCAACCCTGAGCTTGCTTTAATCGCCATCGTAATGGTTCCGTTGCTTGCAGTTGTCGTCGCCTTCTCTAATAAGAAGATGAATGCAGCGTGGCATAAAATGTATCAAAATATCGGAGATGTCAATGGACGGGTTGAGGATTCTGTGTCCGGCTCACGCGTTGTGAAATCATTTACAAATGAAGATTTTGAATTACGTCGTTTCCAACAAGACAATGATCAGTTCCGCTTAGCTAAACTAAAAGCGTATAAAGTCATGGCGTGGGCTACGTCTTCGATGTATATGCTCACGCGCCTTGTCACACTGGTTATTTTAATTGTCGGTGCTTGGTTCACAGTGAATGATAAATTAACATACGGTGAATTAGTCAGCTTTATTTTATTCAGCAATATTTTGATTAAGCCTATCGATAAAATAAGTGCCTTGCTGGAGTTATATCCAAAAGGGATGGCAGGTTTTAGTCGTTTCCGTGCATTAATTAACCAAGATCCAGAAATTAAAGATGTGAAAAATGCACTAGTCGTTGATCAGCTACATGGAGATATTACATTTCGCGATGTGACATTTGGTTACGACGTCGAGCGACCTGTGTTACGCAATATCGACTTAACGATTCACGCTGGACAAACCATTGCGTTCGTTGGTCCTTCGGGTGCTGGAAAGACGACTATTTGTTCACTCATCCCTCGTTTTTACGAAGTCAATGAAGGGTCTATTTCAATTGATGGAATAGATATTCGAGAAATGACGCAGAAATCATTGCGCAGTCAAATCGGGATCGTGCAACAAGATGTCTTCTTATTTACAGGAACGATTCGTGATAATATTGCGTACGGTAAATTACATGCGACAGACGAGGAAGTATTTGAAGCGGCAGAAAAAGCCCATCTTACTGACTTGATCAGTAGTATGCCAAATGGCTATGACACGCAAATTGGTGAACGTGGATTAAAACTATCAGGTGGTCAAAAACAACGCCTGGCAATCGCTCGGATGTTCTTAAAAAATCCACCGATTCTCATTCTAGATGAAGCGACTTCCGCACTTGATACCGAAACGGAACGCATTATTCAACAATCACTGGAAGAATTAGCCGTTAATCGTACTACACTCATCATCGCGCATCGTCTCACAACGATTCGTAATGCCGATCAAGTCATCGTGATGACCGAAGATGGTATTGAAGAGCAAGGAACGTATGAAAATTTATTGCGCCAAAATGGTACATTTGCTCAATTGCATCAAGCTAACCAAGTATAATTACACATAAAAAACTATATGATTGCTTCGCAATCTCTGCCATGACGGAAAGGTAGCTCGTCCAGTATAATGAAGATAGGTAATACAAATCCGTACGTTTAATGGGTTTTGCCGAACCTGTATAAAAAACTGGATG
>NZ_PDYS01000009.1:0-138632 GCF_002743155.1 Sporosarcina sp. P1 | reverse complement strand
TTACAGTATCTGCAAAGGTATGTACTTTTAGGTAGACGAAATTCTTAACTTACAATAAAAAATATTTTGGGTCACTAGTAAAGTCCGATAAACCTTGTCATTATCATCTTTTCAAGAGGGAGTCGCCCCTCTTACGCTCCAATCCTACTAAGCGACTTTAGTTACTTCAAGACATTATGAAAGTCAGTAAGAGGATACTTTTCTATACTTGTACTTTGTTTCAAGTGGAAATATCAAATCCAATTCAAGTACAGTCACAACGTATTTTAAAGTTCTAATTAGGGATTGGAGTGCAGAGCGGCGACTCCCGCGGGAATAGCATGAGCCTTGAGACCCCGCAGGTAGCGAAGCGGACGAGGAGGCTCAAGCCATGCCCGCAGGAAAGCGTCCGCTCGGAACGGAAATCCCCAACCACAACACTAATTTTACTTTCTATTTAATCTTTCATTTTATAAAAACAAAATACAAACTCAAACATCAGAAGGGTAGTGTAGTCACTATGCAACGCACACATTATTGTGGGAACTTATCAGAACTACAAATCGGAGAAGAAGTCACGCTTAAAGGCTGGGTGCAGAAGCGCCGTGACCTCGGCGGACTCATCTTCATCGACGTCCGCGACCGTGCAGGCATCGTCCAGACGGTCTTCAACCCAGATATCTCAAAAGAAGCTCTCGAAATCGCTGAAACATTGCGTAACGAATACGTCATCGAAGTCACAGGTCTCGTCATCGAACGTGAAGAGCGTACGAAGAACAAAAACATTGCAACGGGTGCAATAGAAGTTCAAGTCGTGGAAGTGAAAGTCGTCAACGAAGCGAAAAACCCACCGTTTACTATTGAAGACGAAACGGACGTAGGTGAAGAAACGCGTCTGAAGTACCGTTACCTCGATCTTCGTCGCCCAGAGCTTGCAAAAGTTTTCAAAATGCGTTCAGATATTACGAAAACAGTGCGTAACTTCTTGGATGAAGAAGGATTCTTGGAAGTGGAAACACCAATTCTAACGAAATCCACTCCTGAAGGCGCGCGTGACTATTTAGTACCAAGCCGTGTTCACGAAGGTGAATTCTACGCATTGCCACAGTCCCCACAGTTGTTTAAGCAGTTATTGATGGTATCCGGCTTCGACCGTTATTACCAAATCGCTCGTTGTTTCCGTGATGAAGACTTGCGTGCAGACCGTCAACCGGAATTCACACAAATTGATATGGAAATGAGCTTCATGTCAATCGAGGAAATTTTGGAGCTTAACGAACGTTTAATCAAGAAAGTAATGAAAGATGTTAAACAAGTGGATGTTGAAACTCCATTTAAACGTATACCATATGATGAAGCGATGGGACGTTTCGGTTCAGATAAGCCGGACACTCGTTTCGGTATGGAATTGACGGATGTATCTGAAATCGTCAAAGACTCTTCATTTAAAGTATTCGCTGGCGCAGTTGAAGCGGGCGGCCAAGTTAAATTGATCAACGTTAAAGGCGCGGCGGATAAATATTCACGTAAAGATATTGATGCACTTGGCGAGTTTGCAAAAGTGTATGGCGCGAAAGGTATGGCTTGGTTGAAAGTGACGGAAGACGGCTTCAATGGCCCCATTGCGAAATTCTTCGATGGAGAAATCGGCGAAGCGCTAAAAGTAGCTGGCGGCGGAGAACCTGGAGATTTGTTCTTATTCGGAGCAGATAAGAAATCTGTTGTAGCGGATTCACTTGGTGCATTGCGTCTGAAGCTTGGAAAAGAATTAGACTTGATTGACCAATCTCAATACAACTTCCTATGGGTGACGGACTGGCCGTTATTCGAGTACGACGAGGAAGATGGCCGTTATTACGCAGCTCATCACCCATTCACGATGCCTGCTGATGTGGAAGAATTGAAAACAAGTCCTGAAACTGTAAAAGCCCAAGCATATGACTTAGTGTTGAACGGTTATGAGCTAGGTGGCGGATCATTGCGTATTTATCAGCGTGACGTACAAGAAGCGATGTTCAAGGCACTTGGATTCACGGAAGAGCAAGCGCGCGAACAATTTGGCTTCTTGTTGGATGCGTTTGAATACGGTACACCTCCACACGGTGGAATTGCGTTCGGTCTAGACCGTATCGTGATGTTGCTTGCTGGATCTACCAACTTGCGTGACACGATTGCCTTCCCTAAAACAGCTAGTGCAAGTGATCTATTGACTGAAGCACCAAGTACTGTGGATGATGCACAGTTAAAAGAACTTGGGATTAAAGTAGTTGCTGAACCAGTAAAAAAGTGAGTAAACAACTATTTTAAAAGACTTCGCTCAAATTGATTGAATTATAAAAAAACATGTGATAAGATGAAGGTAGTAGAAATCCTGAAGTGTTCGTCATTTGTAAATTAGTTTTGACCCAACATCTTATCGTCGGGAGTTCAACGTTATAGCTTGGCTGACATGCCTTTAAACGGGACGTCAAAAGAGTTATACAGGACACCCACCTGCTATTAGCGGGTTCAAAGCGATATTCAAAGACGGCACAGTCGGGATTTCACTTTCTTACAAACATTCACCTTCTTGCTTACGCAAGGAGGTTTTTTATTGCCTAAAATTCAGTTAGTTGCGCGTGTGCAGGAAACTGTTTTAGGATAGAGTAAATACAATTTATGATAAAGGATGCGGTATGGATGTTACATCAATTTTCGAGAAATGAATTATCGATAGGTAAAGAAGGCGTAGAGAGAATGAAGGGCAAGACAGTTGCGATTTTAGGCGTCGGGGGAGTCGGTTCATTTGCAGCTGAAGCATGTGCGCGGACAGGAGTTGGACGTATTATTTTAGTCGATAAAGATACGATTGATGTCACCAATATCAACCGCCAACTCGTCGCCTATTTATCGACGGTAGGGCGTTCTAAAGCCGCTGTCATGAAAGAACGAATTGCAGATATCAACGCAGACTGTGAAGTGATTGATCTACATATGTTCTATACTGAGGAAACGTCTGAAGAATTCTTCTCGTACGCGCCGGATTATGTGATCGACGCTTCAGATACGATCAGCTATAAAATTCATTTGATCCAGCAATGTGTCGAACGCGGAATTAAAGTGATTTCGAGCATGGGCGCTGCCAATAAAACGGATCCAACACGTTTCCGGATTGCGGACATTTCGCAAACGCATACAGATCCATTAGCAAAAGTGATGCGTCTTCGTTTGCGCAAGCTGGGTATTCCTAAAGGTGTACCTGTTGTGTTCTCGGATGAAAGCCCCATTGTTGTGCGTGAAGATGTCCTTGAAACGGTCGGAAATGCCGATGCATCGATCCGAAAAGCACAAATGCCTCCAGCTTCCAATGCATTTTGTCCGTCGGTGGCGGGTTTAATTCTCGCCAGTTGGGTATTAAATGATATAGTGGCAGATATTCCTGTGGAACGTGTCAATGATGCCAAATAAAGGAGAGGTTATATATGGAAACAACCGAAATGATCATTAATGGAAAGCGACTTGGTGCGGATCTACCGCAAATCGAAGTAGTGAATCCTTCAACTGGTGAGACAATCGGTGCCGTACCTAAAGGCGGCAAAGCGGAAGCAACGCAAGCGGTCGATGCGGCTTCTGCTGCATTTTCGGATTGGGCAGCTTTGTCTGCGTATGAGCGCAGTGCGTATTTAATGAAATGGCATGCCTTGATTGAGAAAAATGAGGAAAGTATAGCTGAAACTATGACGGCTGAGCAAGGGAAGCCTTTAGCGGAAGCACTTGGTGAAATGCGTTATTCGAATGGATATATTAGCTGGTTTGCAGAAGAAGGTAAGCGGATTTATGGTGAAACCATTCCTGCTACGCAATCCAATAAGCGAATGTTCGTCCAAAAGCAACCAGTAGGTGTCATCGCGTCGATTACGCCATGGAACTTCCCTGCAGCTATGATTGCACGTAAAGTCGGCCCTGCACTTGCAGCAGGCTGTACAGTTGTGATGAAGCCCGCTTCTCAAACTCCATTGACTGCGATTCGTTTAATTGAGCTTGCACAAGAAGCAGGCATTCCTGACGGTGTGCTGAACCTCGTAACGGGCAGTGCGAGTGAAATTGCAGAAGCTTGGCAGGAAGATGGTCGCGTGCGCAAGCTGACATTTACAGGATCTACTGAAATCGGCAAGACATTGATGAAAGGTGCAGCCGATACGATGAAGAAGATTTCATTGGAATTAGGTGGACAGGCACCCGCGATTATTATGGCTGATGCGGATCTTGATAAAGCAGTGGATGGTGTCATCGCGGCAAAATTCCGCAATGCAGGACAAACGTGTGTCTGTGCGAACCGTATTTACGTACATTCATCGATTGCAGAGGAATTCACAACACGCATTGCAGAAGAAACAAGGAAATTAAAAGTCGGCGACGGCAAAGAAAAAGGTGTCGTAATCGGTCCATTAATTGATCAGGATGCAATTGATAAAGTGGACGAGCATGTACTAGATGCAAAATCCAAAGGGGCAACAGTCGTTACGGGCGGTGAACATATTGAAGGGTTATTCTACCAACCAACGGTCTTGAAAGACGTAACCGACGAGATGCTCTGTATGGAAGAAGAAACATTCGGCCCTGTATTGCCAATTGCGACGTTTGAGACACAAGAAGAAGTCATCAAGCGTGCGAATGATACAGTATTTGGATTAGCAGCATACGTCTTCACGGAGAACATCACACGAGGTATTCAAATATGTGAAGCATTAGAGTATGGGATCGTAGGTCTGAATGATGGCTCGCCATCTGCACCGCAAGCTCCGTTTGGTGGCTTTAAACAAAGTGGTCTTGGGCGAGAAGGTGGACATCAAGGTATAGACGAATATCTGGAAGTAAAATATATCTCACTAGGTTTATAATAAAAAGAAGCAAAAAGGGAGAGCTGTACTCTTCCTTTTTGCTTCTTTTAATTGGTATGGAATTCGCGCAAAATACTATTGCCATCCAGTACTTTAAAATGCGCAGTCATCGTGCGGTCTTGTACACTGTCTGCCGCAACATGATGGCCGAAATCGGGGACATAGACGCGATCGAGACCAAAATTCACGATGTAATGGTCGTTCTGGCGATACTCTCGGTCGGTGGTCTGTGCCAGCCAGCCCATTAAATAGACACCTTCAGCAGGTTTTTTATCGCTTAATGAAACTAATTCAGCGACACCGTTGTTGTGTTCCAATACGCCAAATACCCGTGTCTGACCGATGTCGTTAGGTTTTTTTAATGCTGTCACCAAACTAGGGGTCATGCGCTCCTTTGGTACTTTTTCGACGTCGTAGCGAAGTAGGACATAATTTTCGTTTGCATCTTGCTCGGTAATCGTTTCTGATTGCAGGTAGATATCCGTGCCGTTTTGAATTGTGGTGAAGTAAGGAATTGTAAGACTAGCTAAGATGAGCAGGGGAACGATGAAGAGTATGGATATACTGAATTTACTATGTTTGGGTCCCATTTCAGAGTCACCACCTTTTCTGCCATTTTCATAAAAAGTGTTCTTCTTATGTACAGATAGCATGTGCAGATGATGTATGTTTTAGTAATTAATTACCCAGTTTTTTATTTAGGAAACCTCTCACAATGGTTATGTATATAGTAGAGTGGGGTGGGTAAGGGGAGTTGTGTGCTTTTTTGATGTGTATGCGCGAGGTGAGACAGAGGAAACGCATGAACTCCAGTACCTGATAATCAGACAAACAATGTTCCCGGCCAACACTAAGTTCATTCTATATATGGTGCGCACCCCTATCCTATTCACTATTTTTCTAACACAAAAACTGCCACAACAAGTCATAGCGACTAGTGTGGCAGTACTTTTATTAAATCAATAATCCAAATAATGTACTATCTTTATTTACTTCTTTATAAGGGAATCCGTTTTTTTCCATGCGAGCAATCAGGCCGTTATAGTCTTCTTTGTGTTTAATCTCAATTCCGACAAGACCTGGACCGCTCTCTTTATTATTCTTCTTCGTATACTCGAACATCGTAATATCGTCATCCGGTCCAAGTACACCATCAAGGAACTGGCGTAGTGCACCTGCGCGTTGTGGGAAGTCGACGAGGAAATAATACAGTAAGCCTTCGTAAATCATCGACTTCTCTTTGATTTCCTGCATTCTACCGATGTCGTTGTTTCCACCGCTGATCACACAGACGACGCACTTGCCTTTGATTTCATTTTTATAGAAATCGAGTGCTGCAATGGGAAGGGCACCTGCTGGCTCGGCGATGATCGCGTGTTCATTGTATAGATCGAGAATTGCCGTGCATACTTTACCTTCAGGGACGCTGACGATATTTTCGAGATAGTTATTGCAAATATCGTAATTCAGATTACCTACACATTTGACGGCCGCGCCATCAACGAATTTATCAATCGTTGCCAAAGGGACAACCTTTTGCGCATCGATAGAAGCCTTCATGCTCGCTGCACCTGCTGGCTCTGCACCGATCATCTTCGTATGCGGAGACAAGTTTTTGATGTATGTACTAATTCCGGACATCAATCCACCGCCACCGATACTTGCAAATACATAATCAATTGGCTCTTCGATATCATTCATGATCTCAACAGCTACTGTTCCTTGACCTGCGATGATATCCTTGTCATTAAATGGATGAATGAAAATACGCTTTTCTTTTTCCATCAATTCAACCGCTCTCTCGAAACAATCGTCGAACGTATCTCCAACTAAAATAATTTCAATGCGATCGCGTCCGAACATTTTCACCATGTTTACTTTTTGTCTAGGAGTTGTTTGTGGCATGAAGATTTTGCCGTCAATATCGAGTTTCGCACATGCGAACGCTACACCTTGTGCATGGTTACCTGCACTCGCACAGACAATTCCTTTTTTACGTGCTTCTGTTTCGATGCGTTTCATCTTATAATAAGCACCACGCAACTTAAAGGAGCGGACATGTTGCAAATCTTCACGCTTAATATACACATGGCAGTCATACTTTTCTGATAGACGATCATTTTTCTGTAAAGGCGTATGAGCTACGATGTCTTTCAGCAGCTGATTGGCGATTAAGATATCTTCTACTTGAACACTTGGAGTTTCCATTTTTTTCACCTTCATAACTTATCATCTAACCTCCGTTATTGAGTCAACGTTTACTCATAATAACATGAAAAAAACTGAATGAACACAAGAAAGTTCAAAATTGTGAGTTTATTTTAAGAATAGCGACTTTATTTTAAAAAGGCTTGTAGATGTAAGCGGTTACTTCGTTGGCGAAGACTTTCGATAAATTGGATAGATCAATCATTTGATTTATTTATTATATAAAGGAGTTATTTACCTGTTATACCATAGCATTAGACAGTACATGTAGATTGCATTTCAGATTATGCACGAGTAAGTGGTGTTTAATTCATAAAACATAAGGGAAAACTAGTGGATGAAGAACTAACACACCAGGAAGGAAGCGTTTATTCATGCAGAAATGGGATAGTAGACCCGAAAAGCCGGATAATATGCAATGGACGGTGTTTGTCGTAACTCTTGTCATTATCGCGGCTGTAATAGTTTACGGGTTGATCATGTAAAGAGGTGAGAAGTGGTATGCCATAAGATGGGCGTACCATTTTTTAATTTCATCTTTTACAATTCCTTCATTCGTCGCGCTCTTTTGTATTCTGTCGCGTAATAAAAGATTTCATCCGAAAAGAGTGACAAATCTGACGACTCTGTTATATATTAGTCTTAAGAAAAGTTGCTGTATCAGTACAGTGAATCACACAAACCGAATGGAGGAATGAACGATGAAAAAGAATACAGAGCAGAAAAGACAAATGGTGGAAAAAGTTTGTACGGAATGTGGAAATCAGTTCAAGGAAAAGCAAGAGTCCGTAATGTACGAATGTGAGCGTTGTGTCGGACGACATGAAGAATAATCATCATCCTATGCTCCCTTATACGGGGCATAGGATTTTTTATGGATGAAAGTTTAAGGAAGCGATGCGCGTAAAGTTATTGATTTGCTAATAAAAAGTTTCGTGAAACCGTGCCAATGCTGACTATATATACATTTCACTTGAAAAATATTCCAAAACCATCCGAACGATACCGTGATTTCTTTTTCATAATCCTATCCAACCTGTTAGTATAAATGGATAGAATGTGTGGAACGCTCTATCGATAGTCTTAAAGTTGCTTACGTGTAATCCGTTCAGCTCGCAGATGAAAAACCTCATTCGGATAGCAATGGGATACTGTATACAAATTTAAATTATATAGGGGTGTATTAGTTTGGATGACAAAAAAGATGTATTAGATAGCGGTCCTTTCTTTCATGGAACAAAAGCAGAACTGAAAGTTGGAGATTTATTAGAACCACAATTTCTATCAAATTACCAAGATAAAAAATCTAACTACATATACTTTACTGCAACAGTAGAAGCGGCTAAATGGGGTGCGGAATTAGCAAAGTCTAAATCAAAAGAGAGAATTTACCTTGTAGAACCAGTGGGTGTTTTTGAAAATGATCCCAACTTAACTGACAAAAGATTCCCTGGAAATCCAACACGTTCCTATAGGTCTAAATCTCCTTTGAAAATAGTTGCCGAATTAAGTTCATGGGAAAGACATTCCGATGAAGAGATAAATCATATGCTAACTTCTTTAAAAGAGTTAAAAGAACAAGGGAAAAATGTAATTGAAGATTAATTCTTACTATCTCTTAAGGAGTAAAGGAAGCATATGTAAAAAGTCTGATTTCTTAGTATACAATTGAGAAATCGGGCTTTTTCATTTTCTTAGAAAGAGCCCGTTAACGAAAGGTATTATGCAGAATAAATCATATCCTTAGCCCTTGTTAAAGAACTTCGAATGAATAATGTTTTAGAAAAACTGAGAGTGGTATAGAATGATAAGATGTATTAAGTATGTTGGAAAGGAGGATGTGTGTATGGCGTACATTGGTTTATTATTAATCGCAATCTCAGTATTGATTGTCGCCATCTACCTTTCATTGTTACTAACGAAGTCTTCGAACTTATTGCTGACGGTTATGGGAACGGTAAAAGGGGTAGAGGCAGAGCTCGACAAGAGCATTGAACAATTATATGGAACTTTACATGAGACTGAACAACTGGCGACAGATGTTCAAGTGAAACTCGCTGCAACGACGCCTTTATTTTCTACTATCGAAAATATTGGACGATCAAGCCAGTACTTGAGTGAAGAAGTAAACAAGCGGACAAGACAATTTGAAGAGGATGGTTCTCTTCCAGGAACAGAAAAGTTTGTTCAAGCCATCCAATATGGAGAGTTTGGTGCCCAAGTTTACGATTCATGGCAACGTGGCAAAAAGAGTTTAAAAAATACGTAAAAGGAAATGAGGGTTGAGAATGGATCTCGTTGGAATTGGCGTCATACTCATCGGTATCGCCTTCGTCATTTTAGCTATTTATTTTGCTAAGGTATTACAACAAGTTGGAAATATACTACAGGACGTTGATAAGACGGTAGGTGCGCTTCCAAAGCAACTGGATGGTATTTTAGATGAAACAGGAGACCTAATTAAAAACAGTAATAATTCGTTAGCAGATATCAATACAAAGATTGAAAATCTAACTCCATTGTTCCAAGTGATTGGTGACCTTGGAGAGTCTACACATCAGTTATCCTCTTCGTTAGTGGACATGTCTTCATCTGTTCAACAAAAGGGAGATCATACGGACACATCAGAGCAAAACAAGAAGCTAGGTAACATCTATGGTTCCGCTATGTTAGGTTATTATATCTTTAAAAAGCGTAAGCAATCTGTGAGCGCGGCGAAAGATCGTGCCGAACAGGTCGGCCCACAAAAAAAGTTACCAGCACCAGATCAAGCATCGTTTTAAGTGCTGAAAAAGACTGAAGATCAACCCCAATCGGGCTTGGTCTTCAGTCTTTTTTTGGTGCGGAAGTGTTGTGGGGAGTACTGTTGATGGGGAAGTACGACGCGGAGTGGATCGAATTTACGAATATCTGAAGGGTAGACATTGATAGAATGATATAAGCACATCAAAGCATAGATGCTTAAATTTGCGACTTTCAAAAAAATGAAACCATTTATATGTAATGTACGTATGAATAGTAGAACAATGTTTATGTATTAGATGTATTTTAGTACTAAGTGTCATAGTTGTGATTTTGCATAAAGGATTTGTGCTCGTGCAGTAATCGAGCTGTTTTATTAAAAAAGGAGGTGGAAGGATGGATACTATTTCCCAGATTTTACATTATAATAATCCGATGTTTTATGTCATCATTATTTGGTCCGTTATTTGGAAAGGTATAGCCCTTTGGCATTCTGCTCGTAATAAACAGTTAGCTTGGTTCGTTGTTCTTCTAATCGTCAATACGATCGGACTTTTAGAAATTATTTATCTTATTTTCTTTAGGAAAGATAAGAAAACAAATAGATGAGCTATCTCTGCTATTTAAAAAATTCATGGATCGGTTTTATAGCGATACCTGCTCTATTTACGTGTAAACATTGACGCGTAGGCATTTAAAAGACCACCAATTCATATGCGAATTAGTGGTCTGTTTTGTGTTTTATGTGAGTGGAATGAACAGGTCTTCCACTTACGGACGCATCTTCTTGAGTTCTTTACGCTGCTGCATCAAATAAAATGCTAACGTAGCGACTCCATACAAACCTTTATACTCTTTCTCGCGGACAAACTCGCCAGCATTTCCTACACGATCCTTAAAACGAATCGTCTTATCAAGTGCGGCAGTCGTTACTTCACGAGAAGCTTCACCTACATCTCCAACGATCTGGAATACCGGCGTCACTTCATAAATCTGCTTGTTTACATTACTGATTGTATCATTCGTCGTATGAAGAATCTGCTGGGTCTGACCTGTAACTTCCGCTACCGTTGACGGCAGGGTATCGGTCGTCTTCTTGACACTTTCCAATACCTCGGTCAATTTCCCAAGTGGTTTAATTAACACGATCGCGACAATAATTAGAGCAATGCCGATGAGCAATACACCTATTCCTAGTACCCAATCCATCAAGTTCACCTCTCTCTGTTATTCTGCTTCATCTTATAGTACATTTTTGACGCTGCTTCAGACAATGCAGTCGTTTGCTCCATCAACTTGGCATACTTGCCAGGAGGCGCTGATACTTGATCCGCCATTTTAGCGATAGAGTTCTGCACGTACTGGGTGGATTCGCGCAGTTCTTTCGCTGAAGCCGCCAATCCGTCAACCGATTGCAGTTTTGCATTCGCATCATCCGCAATTTGGTTCGTCTGAGTCATGAGCTGATCGGCTTTATCTGTGATGCCGCCCACTTTCAGTTCCACACGTTTCATCGTTTCTTTTACATCTGTCATTGCTTCTTTGACCGCCTTGGCTGTTTTAATAATAGCAATTGCGATAACTACTAAAGCCGCAACGGCGACTATGGCACTAATATACAAGAGCACCTTCAATCTAGTCACCTCCACATAATAAGTGCGTTTCTAATCTAAACGTCTAGCTTCCGTCGAAACGGGTAAACGTTCTATATCCTTGTCATTCCACAAATGAAAGTAATCTAAACACTGGTATGCTAATTAACTAGTAAAACGATGTTTCCATATCAATACGTGAGAAAAATACCTGAACTATGATATGATTTTCAAATCAAATACTGAAGGGGTGAAATGAATGCCTTGTAAAGGTTGCGTTATCCAGAATATTGATTATGAAGTCTCATTTGAAAATTGTAAGCAAACAGCATTGTTCGAATCCATAGAAGACCATTTGAAGCGAGTCCTTATGCTGGTGAACCAGGAAGATCAAACATTTCATGTGAAAGAACAAGGGATAAAAGAATTATACGACTTTTGTGTCGATCATGCAGTAGAAATGGATGCTATTCGTTTTCGTCTCAACCAAACCGACTGGCGGCCGCTCTCTGAAGTCATGCAAGTAGTCGAAATGCAGTGGATTGATCAAGTCATTCAAAACCAACAATTGACGAGTCATTATCAGCCTATTGTTACACCTGACCTCGATATTTATGCTTATGAATTACTCGCGCGTTTCTATCATAAAGACGGTAGAGTGATTTATCCGAATGAAATTTTCTCCGCAGCAAAAGAGCGCGGTAGATTATATGCCCTAGACAGAGTATGTCGTCTGACAGCCGTTCGCTATGCAAAACATATTACGCAAAAAGCATTTATTAATTTCATTCCAACATCTATCTATTCACCGGAGTTTTGCTTGCGATCGACGATTAATTTAGCGAACGACTTGGCAATTGACCCCCATCGTTTAATATTTGAAGTAGTGGAGTCGGAAAAAGTGGAAGACATGGATCATTTAAAAATGATTTTGGAGTATTATCATTCAAGAGGATTCGAGTATGCGCTCGACGATGTTGGGGAAGGTTATAACACGGTTGAAGTGCTCTCTTTCCTTCGTCCAAACTACATGAAGCTCGATATCAAGTATGTACAAGGCGTCGCGACTGATTCCGACAAGCAGCTTATAGCAACGGAGTTTCTTGAAAAAGCACTAGCTGTAGATTCAATTCCGTTAGCAGAGGGAATCGAAACGGTAGAAGATTTTGAATGGTTGAAAGCGAAAGGTTATCAATTATTTCAAGGCTATTTATTCGGCAAACCATCGGCAGTGCCACAAGATAAAATTTCCATATAGTGTGTTAGGGGGGCAAATAGTTTACATAGAAATTGTTTTAATGTTAAACTAAATAAGATAAGGAGATGGTACCTATGAAATTAGACAAAAAAATCGCAATCATCACAGGCGGGGCAGGCGGAATCGGATTAGGAATCGCTACAGCATTTGTGAAAGAAGGAGCGACTGTCGCAATCGTCGACTTGAACAAAGAAGCAGGCGAAGCGGCTATTGAAAAATTACAGAAAATCTCTCCACAATCGATCTTTCTTCAAGCGGACTTATCTGTACAAAAAGAATTGCCTTCACTTGTTGAGCAAGTTATAACGAGACTCGGTAAATTGGATGTTTTAGTCAACAATGCACATGCTTCACGTATGAAATCCATTGAAGAGATGACGCAAGCAGACTTAGATCTCTCATTCAATACAGGATTTTATCCAACATTCTACTTGATGCAAGCTGCTCTTCCACACTTGAAAGAGTCAAAAGGAACCGTCATCAACTTCGCTTCCGGAGCAGGATTAAATGGCGATGTGAATCAAGGTTCATACGCCGCGGCGAAAGAAGCCATTCGTGGGATCACAAGAGTGGCGGCGAATGAATGGGGACCATACGGCATCACATGTAATCTGATTTCACCTATTGCGAAAACCCAAGGAATTGAGCAATGGGGACAAGAGAATCCCGAATCATACAAAGCGGTTCTTGCGAAAAACCCACTTGGACGCCTCGGCGATCCAGAAAAAGACATCGGTCGCACAGCAGTGTTCCTAGCGAGCGACGACGCTTCTTACATCACAGGTCAAACGATGATGGTAGACGGCGGGTCCATTAAATTACGTTAATAAATTGTCAAGGCTACCCTGGTTAAGGGGTAGTCTTTTTTTGTAGGTGGAAGTATGAGCGCATGCGGCTGTAGATAGAGCGGATAGCGTGTGCGATAGAGCGGCTGAGGTGGAAGTGTGAGCGCACGCGGCTTTAGATAGAGCGGTTGCGGTGGAAGTATGAGCGCACGCGGTTGTAGATAGAGCGGATAGCGCGTGCGATAGAGCGGCTGGGGTGAAAGTATGAGCGCTTGCGGCTGTAGATAGAGCGGATACCGCACGCTATTGAGCGCATTCACGACAGCCTTCATCAATGATCCAACCACACTCTCCACAAAAAAAGCTGCTCCTGAATGGAACAGCTTTCCCTCAAACAAATGTGTTATTTAACTTAGTGTAAATTTGGACTAAACTATTTCGTTCAGCATCCGATAAGTGACTGAAGAACTCTGAACGCACCTTCATTCCGCATTTCTGTGCTTCGACCAAAATTTCTAAGCCTTTAGGAGTTATTTTCCAATACTTTGTTCGACGGTCATCTTCATCATTACGCAACGTAATGCACTCATTTTTAATGAGCTTCGACGACAAATGCGTCAATGAAGCGGGCGTGAAGCCTAGAGTCTCAGCCAAGTCAGAAGGACGTTGCTCCCCTTTGTTATGTAACTCCAGCAACACAAGAATATGGGAGATTCCTAGGGATAGCTTGGATTCTTGCTGGAAACGGATCAGCATTTTATTCGTTACTTGATCCATCAAATGTACCAAATTGAAAATTGTCTGTTCTTCATTCAAAAAACAACACCTCCTTTTCCTTTAAGAAACTTTATGCTTATATATTATTCATCATACTATAGTATATAGGAAATAAAACAGTTGTGACACGATAATCATACATACATCTCACGCAACATGTTAAAATCCAAGAGTTTTTCATTTTCTTCTTTTTAATTGTAGATTGATAGAGTATGATGAAGACAACGAATGAACTAGATGAACTAAATAGGAAGGGTGGGCATAAGGTTTGATGAAAGTTAAAGATTCGTTAACGTTTCAGCTAGGTACTATTATAGCTGGGATTTTGGTGGTGATGCTAGTCATTACATCACTGGCTACGTATAAGACGGCTTATGATAAATTGTATGACGCTGCTGGAATTGAGGCGTACGGCTGTGCCAATATTACTACTGGATTGATTCGACCTGGTGATTTGGAGAAGGCATTGGCTGGCGATGTCGATACACAAGATGAACTTGGGAAGACGTTGAACTGGACAACCGAACATAAGAATATATTTGAAACACAATATATTTTGGATTTGGATGGAAAACTCATTGCTCTCGACGATAATCTGAAAGCAAAAGGATTTAAGCCAGGAGATCAGTTCCATTTAGATGAAGAAGCAATTGCAGATCTACTCGAACATCGACATTCGACATACTCCCAACCTTACGAGTATGGTGATATGGAGCGGCTTTCAGGTTATGCGCCAATACATAAAGATCAGGATGTAAGTAAAGAAATCATCGCAGTCAGCGTTATCGATTTCGATGCGAACATCGTCAAACACCGTACATGGGATGTCGTACGCGATGGAATCTTGATCAGTATTATTCCTATGATACTTGCCTCAATCGGAACAGGATTCCTGATTCGCCGGAAAACGAAGCCAATTACAAGTTTAATTGAGCAGGCGAAGAAAATTGCGGATGGCGACTTGGCGGTTCAACCGACAGAAGTGAAGTCACAAGACGAAGTGGGAGACTTGGCTCGTACATTGAATCGTATGACGGTGAACCTACAAGATATGATTGCAACAATGAATACGACATCGCAACATTTATCCGAAAACGCGGGAGAGACGTCTGCATCACTTTCTGAAATGCGTGAAGCGATTACGATGGTTGCGCATAATATCGAAGAAGTCGTCACAGCGGTTACAGATGGTACGTCAAATGCAAAGCACGCAACAGGTATTCTTACAGGATTAGCAAGTGGTTTAAGCAATACGAAACAAAGCGCCGATTCGATGCTCGTTAACTCCAATGAAACGATGAAGATTGCACTAGAAGGCACAAAACGTGCAGAAGAAATCAGCCATGATATGGAATTAATTCGAAATGGTTCACAAGAAGTGGGAGATACGATCCAAAACTTAGTCGAATCTACGACGAAGATCCAAAACATCACAGGTTCCATTGCAGGAATCGCAGCTCAAACTAATTTACTCGCGCTGAACGCATCCATTGAAGCGGCTCGTGCAGGTGAGCATGGTAAAGGTTTTGCGGTAGTTGCAGAAGAAGTACGGAACTTGGCTGAGCAATCCAATCAAGAAGTACTTGAAGTAGAGAAGCTGGTGAAGGATATTTCTGATCGGATCCAGCAAGTCATTACTTCCACATCGGAAAATACGAAGCACATCACGAAGGGTACAGAAACAGTGAAGCTTACGTCTCAATCATTGAGTAATATTTCCGTAGCAGTCGGAGAAACGGTTAAGGAAATCAAGAATATCTCGAACTTGATGACGTCGGAAGCTGCGAAGTCAACAGAAGCAGTGCAGTTGATTGAGCACTTGACGCACGCTATACAAAATATCGAAGACATGACGAATAATATTGCAGCAGCTGCCGAGCAAACGACAGCGAGCATAGAAGAAATTTCAGAACGTTCTACGCAGACCAATCAAATGGCGCGTGAATTGGAAGTGTTTGTCGGTTCATTCAAATTACCTAAATAAACACTCGGCCATCGCTTATCAAGCGATGGTCTTTTTAACCATTGATTTTAGAATGTACGTTCTGTATAATACGAACATACATACGCTCAAGGAATGGGGAATACCTAATGGAAAGGAACCGAGATAGAGGGAAATTGAAGTGGACGTCACTCATGTTGCCTGAACACCTCGAGAGACTACGTGATTGGCAACAGGAAGATGAATATATAGAACGGCCTGAGTTAACCGACTGGGAGCTACAAACGATGCAGGAGACACTTGAAGTGGCGTGGCGCAGGCGTGTCAAGACGATGATTAAGACGTGGCATGATGGAGAAGTTCGCTTTCATCAAGGAGAAATTGAAGTGCTTGACTTGCGGACGATGACGATCATGTTATGCGATCCGTTCGGAACGGAAAGAATTCATGTGGAGGACGTGGTAGATGTCCAGTTGTCCAAAGAAGCGGGTGGTGTATAGGCAAAAATAAAAGCCGTCTGCGAAGGCAGACAGCTTAATCTCTGAAAAATGCTTTTTCTACGTTGTACTTTGCTTGCTGAGTGTTGATCACGTAGGTTTCGTAGATTTCGCGTTCCATAGGATCATCGATGACAACAGCAGAAATTTTTGCTACTTCTTCACGGTGATTACGCAATGGAGACACTTGGTCTTCAAAATGCTTTTTCAGACGTGGACGCAATTTTCGTGCTTTTCCTACGAATAATAGCTCGTCGCTTTGATTGAAGAACAACAAAAGGCCGCCTTTATCACGTGGAATATCATGAAAATCGATGAAACCATAGATGGGCTTGATCGGTGTTTCGTCCGGTCCCATTTCTTGTTTTCTGCGAACGATGGTTACGTCCGGTTTAGGTAATGTAATATTGATCATTTTACTTCACATCCTTATATCAGTCAGTGTTTATCCTATCATACGACCAAAAAAAAAGCGAGAAACTTTCTTTACATCCCTTGCATATAGTAAACAAATGTCTCGGGAAGGATGAAATGTTGAAAAACCCTGCGGTTATAGAAACGTATCACATATCGAATACCAAGCCGAAAGTGGATGTGTATTATCCTGTCATCACGAAACTGGATGATCCAAAAGTTCAACAGAAGCTAAATCAAGTGCTGTTCAAGGAAATGAATAAACTGCTAGAGGACAATAATTATTATGATCCAAGTCTTGTCGAGATGGTGGCAAATTACGAAATTAAAAATAATCAGCGTGATCTCTTCAGTATTAACTTGATCGCCTACTCGTTCACTGGTGGAGCCCATGGAATGACCTACGTCAAATCTCTGACATTTGATACGAAAACGGGAAGGCAATACAATTTGCAAGACATGTTCAAGCCAGGCAGTCCCTATGTGCAGCGGATATCTGAATATATCAGACGCCATATTCAGCAATGGAAAACACCGGTGCTTGAGCCATTCACTAAAATCAAGCCTGACCAAGATTTCTATATTGCAGACACGAGTCTTGTTGTCTACTTCCAACTATACGAAATTTCACCTTATGTAGCGGGCTTCCCTTATTTTCCGATCCCATTACTTGATCTACAAGATATTATCAAACCAAATAGTCCGGCAGACCGAATGTTGCCGTTTATAGGAACTTGAGAGTCTCTGTATAAACAAATGTATGGGCTTACATGACGAAATAGTGTTATAATTTCGATATACGAAATATACAAAAGAGGTGGAAACTATGCTAAGAAATTTCTTTATCGGTTTATCTGAAAATCAACTACTGAATCAAGCTGCCCAAAAATACGGCTTCCAATTAGGAGCCCAACAAGTAGTGGCAGGAACTAACATCGAAGAAATGATTGATAGTGTCAAAGAGCTCAATCAAGCAGGTATTTCATGTACGATTGATAATCTGGGAGAATTTGTTTACGAAAAGAGCGAGGCCATCGAAGCGAAAGAACAAATATTAGTCGTAGTGGACGCGATCCAACAACATCAAGTGGATGCGCACATCTCGATCAAACCGTCACAACTCGGCCTCGATATTGACTATGCATTTTGTGAACAACAAGTAGAAGAAATCGTCAAACATGCAAATAAAGTAGGTATATTTGTTAATTTTGATATGGAAAATCACTCGCGACTTGAACCGACGTTTCGTTTACTAGACGAATTAAAAGCAAAAGGCTATGAAAACGTTGGAACTGTTATCCAAGCCTATTTTCATCGTGCGTTAGATGATACGAAGAAATACCATGATACACGCATCCGTTTAGTAAAAGGTGCCTATAAAGAGTCACCAGACGTTGCGTATACCGATAAAAAAGAAATCGACGAAAATTATATTAAAATTATTGAAGAGCATTTATTGCACGGAACGTTCACGTCGATTGCGACGCATGATCATAACATTATCCATCATGTGAAGCGGTTCGCGAAAGAACATGATATTTCAAATGATCAATTCGAGTTCCAAATGCTGTACGGCTTCCGCCATGATTTGCAGCTGCAGTTGGCAAAAGAGGGCTATAATTTTTGTGCATACGTGCCATTTGGAAAAGACTGGTACGGGTACTTCATGCGCAGATTGGCGGAGCGTCCGCAGAATATGAACTTGATGGTGAAGCAAGTGTTCAACAAGAAAACGAACACAGCGATTGGTTTAGTCGCCGGCGCGTTTGTGCTCGGACGATTGAGCAAGCGTGGGAGTGACAAGAAACAAGATGGTGGCTGGGTGAAGTATCGGTGAACGGTAGGATAGCGCAATGTGGATCGAAGTTTCAAGTGGACGCGCTCATAGATTCGTTCAAGCGCTCATAAAATATGCTTGACCGCTCTATGATACGTGATATCCGCTCTATTGACGTCCGTACGCGCTCTATGACGATCGATTATCGCTCTATCAAGACATGCGACCGCTCTATGCACGGTCGCGTCTCTACTATTTTGAAACGTAAAGCGAAGCGTTAGAAGCTGATCTCTAGCTTAAATCCCGAATCACCTATCCAGGATCCTTTAACTTTCCAGCATCTAGAACACTGCTTTCCCTGCAGTGTTTTTTTGTATCCACTTTACAGAAAACATGGAAAATAGTAGTGTTAAAGATAGTTAAAGTACTATTCACTCTTCATTACACTAAAGATTAGGGGGAGAGCTGATGAAAAAACTTTGGATCGTCGTACTCAGTGCGGCATTACTAGTTGGATGTAACACGAACCGGACATTGTCTTACGAGGAAATCGCCATGAAGGACTTGAGTAAGGGAGATCAGAAATTCCACGAACACGCGCAAGCTGAAAATGGCGTGTACTTATTCTACGACACGTCGGATGATAAATTGGTCATTTATTTTAATACCGCTCATGAAGGCCGAGAAGGTTACGCCGTGGACTTTACAAACTTTGATGTAGAAAGCGACGGAGACACGTTGCGTATTCTGTATGATAAGAATCAAGACCAAGGTGAATCGAAAACTTTTCAAGAACAGCAATTATATGAAGTTCAATTAGACAAAGAGTATGAAACGATCGAGCTGTTTGAGAATGGAGATATGGCGGCATTCACTTCTATCTATTCATAAATGACTTAAAACGAAATGAAATGAGGACGGTTATGAACATTTTTGAGGCGAACATTACTGACGTTCCTGTCATCCGTGACGTGATGATTCGGGCGTTCCGAGAATACGAGCAAGCGACACCTCCGACGAGTGCGTTGAAAGAGACCGTCGAAAGTATCACCGCTGAAATGCAAAGTGGTGTACAGGCGTTGATTGGTTATATAGAAGGGGAACCTGTCGCGATGGTCCGTTTTCGAATGGAAGGCGAAAGCCTCTATTTTTCTAGATTCTCTGTCGTGCCGGAAAGACAAGGTCAAGGCATCGCGAAAAAAATACTACGGTTTTTAGAGGAATATGCGGTGCAACAAGGGAAGAGAGTAATAGCATGCAAAGTACGAGCAGATGTGCCGAAAAACATCTCACTCTATCAATCAATCGGTTATCACGTGTGTGAGGAATCTGTATTACATAGAACAGATGGTACGTCGATTGCTGTAGTGTCTATGGAGAAATCGCTATCCTGAGCAGTGGGAGGCCGTGCAAGTGGAAACAAAAGAAAAATACCCGTGATGTATTGCAATACTTGGCACTTTTCGTTGTCTTGGGAACACAGATTGTTCGTCTGATTCTGTATATGACGGAAGTAGCATATATGATTTCAGAAACGACGCTTAATTTGTGGACGTATACAGCATTAGGAGTAGGAGTGGCTTTGTTGCTAGTGTCTTATCTGTTTCCGAAAAAGAAGCAGTCAGCATAAATTATGAAAGGAGGAAATACATATGCACAATAACAATTTATTTTTTTCGTTTCTATCTATTTTTAGCATATTCATGTACATCATCCCGATCGCATTCCTACTATTCACTGTATGGTTTGCGTTGAAATTGCTTAAAGTTCAAGAACGTAAGAATGCAATCCTTCAATCCATTGCAGACAAACTAAATCAGTAGAGATAGGAAGAGAAATCATTATCAAATCAAATAAAAGGAGAAACACCGTGATAAAAAATAGAACCGCACTTATATGCGCTATGGTGCTTTTTGCCATTTGCATGTTTTTATTTTTCCCCTATCCCAATAATCCGTTACTCGGAACTACCGTGACGTTCATGTCGTTTCCTATTCAAACGGATGATGGATGGGTCTGGAAAGGAATACTAGGCACTTTTTTATTTCTTATCGCGATGGCATTGCTGATTTATGGATTGAAAAAACATTATGTCGTATTAGCGGTACTTGTACTCTTCCTATATGCATTACTTCCGAGATATCTCATTACAGCGTATCAAGAAACTTTGGCAACCGGTATCGGAGCGATTTCGTATGACCAAAATGGCAAGTGCGCATTCGATACGTTAGACGACAATGAACGGATGAGTGGGGACTGCCAACTGTCTCTGAAAAATCACAGCAATCAATCCGTATCATTCAAACTGGAGTTCATGGACACGGGATTCGGCCAAGAAGAAATGAGAATGGTTTCCCTGATGAATCTCGCAGGTCCCTACAAGCTGACAATTGAAGGAAATCAAACAGAATTCATTGAAATCAATGAAATTCTGGATGTCTCGGATGTGTCGGATCATATCTATAGCGGATCAACATCAGATGTACATTTCAAGCTAATTGAAGAAAAGAAAGAACGTATTTTTTAATGTAGATCAGACAATCAATTGAGGATTGAATATAGCCAACAATAGGGTATTCAATAAAATAGATAAGGAGAGGATCTCATGCTTCGAAAACTATTTTATATGATGTTTTTGGCAGTTATACTGGCGGGTTGCCAGACAGCAGATAAGAACAGTACATTGAACACCCCACAAGAGGCACTAGAACAGCTTCATGCAGAAGAAGGTTTTGCGGAAGTGGTGAAAGTGTATCGAACGTTGGAAGTCGATAATGATAAGGTAATCAATGTCTATAAAGGGATACTGGACGGCACAGAAGAAATATTTGTCGCAAAGTTGAACAAAGAGAAAGATGATACGTGGACGGTAACGGATGCAATTGGAATCGGCATGCCTTCCGAGGAGAACCTAGGGGAGAGTATCAAAACTCCTTCGTTTGAAGCAGGTTTTACAAAGAAGAATAACGCACCGAGCCCTAATACTAAATTGGTGCAGACTGATGATAAAAAGTATCGGGTATGGGTGAAAGTAATCGACTAACAAGAAAAGACCGCCTGCGCGGTCTTTTTTTCATTGTCTGCCAAGTAAAATAACGAAATAGACGACCATTGCAAGCAATCCAAGCGGTACACCGACGCGCGCCCATTCCCCACTGCGAATATTGAGCTTACCTGCCGCAATAATATTTGGGATATTTCCGGGAATCAACATCCCGCCACTGATTAATAAGCCGAGTAGTAGCGCTTGGATCGTTGATGCGTCCATCGCGGGACTGATTTCCGCAGCAGCAAGTGTCGCGTTATCGAGCACAGCGGAAATCATATTGATCCAGTAAAGCGTTAATGGATGAAGATCGAGTAAGTAAAGGGTGATCAATGGCTCAAATCCCGCACCGAGCAATGTCAAAGCCAAAACGAAAATATACACTTTCACGCCGCGTCCGAAAATACTTATGTACGACTCTGCCGCTTGTCCGGAAGAACGGTACCGCGAGCGGTTGCGTGGGCGAATCAGAAAGAATGCAAGCAGTCCAAAGACGAAGACACCAGCTATAATATCGGTTCCAAGTAAGTTCATTAAGTAATAAAAGTCTTCATCCAGTTTATTCGTCGCAATCGTTGAAAGTGGCTCTCCAATTGGTGTCAGCACCGCGCCCATGCCGATTGCGTAACACGCTAAAATCACAAAACGGATTTCTGATATTCGGTCCATTTGCAAGACGGACGCGATGGCCACGAGGACTAGCGCTGCAATAATCGCTGTGATAATACTGGAAATTAACCCTAGACCTATAATAATCAGCGCCAAGAATAATCGGAATGGAATAACTTTACTTCCTGATACTACCGCTTTCTCAAATGGATGTCGTATCCAGCGAAAGACTATTCCCGCTATGAGAACCGCGAGCGTAATATGCAATGGATCGCGTATCGCCTTATTCCATAACTCCCACTGCAACACCCCACTTACAAATGCCGCAGCACACCCCATAACAAATAAAAACAATTCCAAATTACGTTCAATGCGAAGGATCGTAAACGGCAAAAATAACACCAATCCTAAAATAATAAGCAATCCAACGACCATAGGCATCTCCTTTCGGCAATCTTTCTTTTATACTGTATGCAAAAAGCCGATTCATCTTGCATAGAGTCTGAATAGAATAGATATAGAGGAGGGACACGCATTGGAAGTTTCAGATATTGTACTGATCCCTGTCATTATCGGATTAACGGAAATTCTAAAAATGTATGGATTACAGAAGAAACTGATTCCGATCTTTTCTTTGCTACTTGGCATCGGTGGCGGGATTTTCTACTTGTTTCCGGATGATTGGAAATCGGGGATACTGGGCGGGATTATTATGGGATTATCGGCAAGCGGATTGTATTCAAGTGGGAAGACGATAGTTAAGAAGCCGCCGTGTGATGAGGAAGAAGATCAATGATTTTTAGAGAAAAGAAACCCCTTGTTTATGTCGTGACTGGACATGAATGAGGAGGTTTTTGTATGGTCAATATATGGAATGCACAAGAAGCAAAAAATAATTTTAATTTGAATCGCTTATTTTTCCCGCATGATGAAATGAAAAAATGCAATGCCATAATCGCACAGAAGGCAATTCACAGTAAAAATGAGTAAGGGGTGGGCTGAACTGGTTAAAACAATAACTTTTTCATTCAAAAGTACTGAATTTGAAGGTGTTGAGGCAAGTGAAACGTTTACTTTTGAAAAATTAGAAATTGATGAGAGTATGGATGAAAAAGAAGTAGAAATCGAACTCGAACGAATGTATCAAGCGTGGGTTTGGAACAAGCTAAATATATCGGGCAGCATCGTTACGGAAAAACCGGACCCAAGTTAATAATACTTGCCATGGAATCGGATATTGTAGTAGGAGGGGGAATTTTGAATGACTACTTTAGGCGTGGATATTGGTGGGACAAAGATGTTGTTAGTCGTTGAATATCAAGGTGAAAACATCTCGAAAATCGTACCGACAGGAAAGGCTAGTATTATCGCAAAAGCGAATACTAATGCCGATACACTACATAGAAACATAGAGCAGGGTGACACTACTGCGCATGAGATCGTCCAAATCGCCAAGGAGAACACACTTCCGGAATTATGGGCGGTATGCACCATTCGAAAATCAGAGAATGCTAAATATAAGGAAGCTGATGCTAATCTTTTGGAGTATAACGATTGTCAAGAAATTACCTTTTGAGGAAGGAAGAAAAGCGAGAGCGGCTTTCCGCTAGTATATGATTGTGGTATAATCGTCCTGGTTATGCCGGTTCGGACTCATGATCAGGCCGTTACATAAGGGGGATTTGCATTGGAGATCGATAAAAAGCAACTTATCATAGAGGCAGCCAAACTTTACTACCAATTTGATTATACTCAGCTCGCCATTTCAAAAAAACTGGGCGTCTCAAGGCCCACCGTTTCTCGGCTCTTACAGCAAGCGAAAAAAAATGGCTACGTGAAAATCGACATCATCGATCCATTTCATGACAATAATCAATTGGTGAAATCCTTACAGCACAAATATCAAATCGAAGAAGTGAAAATTGCGTACTCGGCAGTGGAAGATGAGCGGGATGTGATCCAGGCTATCAGTACAGAAGCGGCGGACTATTTGTATCGAACCGTAAAAGACGGTGATATTCTTGGCGTGACGTGGGGCCGGACGATGTATCGGGTGGCCAACGCATTGAAGCAAAAAGATGTAAAAGGAGTCGAGGTCATCCAGCTTAAAGGCGGCATCGGCTTGTCGGACGTCAATACATATGATTCTGAAACGGTTTACAAATTTGCGGAAGCCTTCCATACCATCCCCCGTTACTTGCCGCTCCCCGTCCTAGTCGACACGCCTGAAGTCAAAGTCGTGATTGAATCGGACCGGTATATGCACCGGCTCATTGAACTTGGGAGACAGGCGAATATCGCCGTGTTCACGGTGGGCGCTGTCGACAGCGAATCGTTGCTGTTCCGTCTCGGCTATTTGACTGCCGAAGAAGAACAGCAACTCCATCGAGAAGCGATTGGCGACATTTGTTCACGCTTCTTCAAACGTACAGGCGAAGTATGCGAGACTACTGTCAATGATCGGACGATCGGTATCCGGCTTGAAGAGTTAAAGCAAAAGGAAAAATCCATTCTTGTTGCTGGTGGGAACCGTAAAGTAGAGGCTATCCATGGGGCGCTTAATGGAGGCTATGCGAACGTCTTCATAACGGATCAGTATACGGCACAGGCTTTGTTGCTTCACCAATAGAAATACAGGGGAATCCGCTTATTAATAAGCGTGATTCTTTTTTTTATTCAGAATGAACAATGTTTCACCTACTCTGCACATCTGCTCAAGGTCTATGATATACTATACATAAAGTCAGGTCGTCTCGGCATCCTAAGAAAAATGGTGTGCAAGAAGCAAGTTGTAAGCGTAACCAACATGCAAGGGAGGAAGTATGATGAACTTTGTATTTTACATAACCGGATTGTTACTCGTGTTAACCGTGGGCTTGATTGTCAGTGTGGACCGCAGGAAAATCCACTATAAACCGATTGTGATTATGCTGGTGACCCAGCTTGTTTTGACATTTATCTTGTTGAATACAAAAGTGGGTGTAGTTTCCATCGGCTTTGTTTCGGCTTTATTCTCGAAGCTGGTTGACCTTGGGGTAACGGGTGTCAATTTCGTTTTTGGCGGTTTGGAAAATGAAGGGGAATCCGTATTCTTCTTGAATGTGTTATTGCCAATCATTTTCATTTCCGTGTTGATTGGTATATTAAATCAATTCAAGATTTTACCGTTCATCATTAAATATGTAGGACTCGTACTGAGCAAGTTGAATGGCATGGGGAAAATGGAGAACTATATAGCCGTATCCTCTGCGGTTCTCGGGCAGTCCGAAGTATTTTTGACTATCAAGGACCAAATGGATGATATTTCGAAAAGACGTTTGTACACGTTTTGTACTTCTGCGATGAGTGCAGTCAGTGTCGCTATCGTAGGTGCATACATGGAAATCATCGAACCGCAATTTGTCGTAGTGGCGATTGCGCTCAATATTATGTCGGCACTGATTGTCGCAAGCATCATCAATCCCTATGAATTATCGAAAGAAGAAGATACGCTGACGATCGAGTCGAAGAAGAAGCTGTCATTCTTTCAGATGATCAGCGAAAGTATCATGGATGGTTTTAAAGTCGCGATTATTGTCGCTGCCATGCTGATCGGTTTCATCGCGTTGATGAACGGAATCGATTATCTCTTTGAAATGCTGTTCAACGTTTCCTTCCAGACTATTTTGGGATATATCTTTGCTCCGATTGCCTTTGTGATGGGTATCCCTTGGGTGGACAGTGTACAAGCGGGCAGCATCATGGCGACCAAGCTTGTCACCAACGAGTTTGTTGCGATGTTAAGTTTCACAGATATTTCGGCAGGCTTGTCAACGAAAGCGGTAGGTATGATATCGGTATTCCTCGTTAGTTTTGCGAATTTCAGTTCCATCGGGATTATTACAGGTTCTGTCAAGGCGTTAAGTTCAAAACAAGGGGACGAAGTGGCAAGAAATGGTTTGAAATTACTTTTGGGTTCAACATTGGCGTCAGTTCTTTCAGCGACTGTCATTGGGCTATTTTTATAATAGGAATAGAACAAAAATTTAAAAACAGGAGTGGTGGATAGTATGCGTATGGTAGATATGATTGAGAAAAAGCGGGATGGACATGTGTTGACAAACGAGGAAATTTCATTTGTTGTCAATGGATATACGGATGGTACAATTCCAGATTACCAAATGTCGGCCTTTCAAATGGCGGTATATTTCCAGGGGATGACGTTGGAAGAAACCGCGCAGTTCACAATGGCGATGGTGGAGTCAGGCGACCAAGTCGATTTGTCTGCTATCGAAGGCGTCAAGGTAGATAAACACTCTACAGGTGGAGTTGGCGATACGACAACACTTGTGCTCGCACCACTTGTCGCCGCACTCGATATCCCGGTAGCCAAAATGTCGGGCCGCGGATTGGGGCACACGGGCGGAACACTTGATAAGCTGGAGTCAGTTCCCGGTTTCCATATTGAAATTACGGACAAAGAATTCTTTAATCTTGTCAATACGAACAAAATTGCGGTGATCGGACAATCCGGCAATATCACCCCTGCAGACAAGAAGATTTACAGTCTGCGCGATGTCACGGCAACAGTCAGTTCCATTCCGTTGATCGCAAGCTCGATCATGAGCAAGAAGATTGCGGCGGGATCGGATGCAATTGTTCTCGATGTAAAAGTCGGAACTGGCGCTTTCATGAAAGACCTCGACATGGCTCGTGAACTCGCGGGTGAAATGGTGCAGATCGGAAACAAAATCGGCCGTCAGACGATGGCGGTAATTTCGGACATGAACCAGCCGCTCGGTTATGCCATAGGAAATGCACTCGAAGTCAAAGAAGCCGTCGAAACGTTGCAAGGCAATGGCCCCGAAGATTTGCACGAACTGTGCTTGACGCTCGGCAGCCATATGGTTCGTTTGGCAGGAAAAGCGGACTCGACGGAGGAAGCACGAAAAATGCTCGAAGAAGTTATCCAAAACGGCAAAGCGCTTGAGGTATTTAAACTATTCTTGCGGTCTCAGGGCGGTGACACATCCGTCATTGACGATGTGTCGAAGCTTCCTACGGCCAAGTACAAAATAGATGTGCCGGCAAAAGAAGCGGGATATGTCTCCGCAATTATCGCGGATGAAATCGGTACGGCCGCGATGCTTCTGGGTGCGGGACGCGCAACAAAAGAGTCCGAAATCGATTTGGCGGTCGGACTGGTGCTGCACAAGAAAATCGGTGATTCCGTGAAAGTGGGCGAATCGCTCGTGACGATTCACAGTAATACAGAAAATATCGAAAGCGTAAAAGAAAAGATCTATCATGCGTATGGTGTATCGGTGTCTAAAGTACAGCCCGTCAAACTTGTGCATGACGAAATTACAAACTAATCAAAGGAGTGGTTCGCAAATGAATAAAGCACAAATGATTGACCATACACTATTGAAAGCCGACGCAACGAAAGACCAAGTCGCGGCGCTCATACAAGAAGCAAAAGACTATCAATTTAAATCGGTGTGCCTTAACCCGGGCTGGGTTTCATATGCCGCTGAACAGCTAAAAGGCACAGATGTGTTGGTCTGCACGGTGATTGGTTTCCCTCTTGGAGCGTCTACTTCTGCAGTCAAAGCATTCGAAACTAAAGATGCAGTGGCGAACGGAGCCGGAGAAATCGACATGGTCATCAACATCGGAGCGCTGAAAGACCGGAATGACGAATGGGTCGAATCGGATATTCGTGCGGTGGTCGAAGCAGCCAACGGTACATTGGTCAAAGTCATCATCGAAACGTGCTTGTTGACCGATGAAGAAATCGTCCGTGCATGCGAGCTATCTGTCAAAGCAGGCGCTGATTTCGTCAAGACGTCAACTGGATTCTCGACAGGCGGAGCGACGATACATGACGTGGCTCTTATGCGGAAGACGGTAGGCCCGAACGTTGGAGTCAAAGCGTCCGGCGGCGTGCGTAGCGGAGAAGATTTCGATGCGCTAGTCGAAGCGGGGGCTACGCGCATTGGCGCAAGCTCAGGTATTAGTATCGTAAAAGGCGAAGTTTCAGACTCGAATTATTAATAGATCCGTTACAGGACTGTTCTGCATATACGCAGGGCAGTCCTGTTTTCATGGAACGAAACGACCTGTACCGTCTCCAGCAATTGATATTGTACTTCTCGCTTCAACCTGAAAAGACTGGTCGTGTGTGTCCGGTCTCTTTTGGTTTTCTGAAAAGTTTCATATATATGTCTGTGTTGGTAAAATAAAATGAGAGAAAAAGATCAGTTTAAACTACTCCCTCTTCTACACGTAGTGAAAGTAGAAGTAGTTCAAGTGGAATAATTAATGACCTAGAAACGGGTGCAATGCTTATGCTATAATTATTTATATTAAAAAGTGAATATTCAGTAATAACTATCTTCAGCAATCGGGCCATATAGTGTTATGAGTTATGAGTTAGTAGTAGTCATGAGCATCTGATTTTGTGGGGCATATGATGAGTTTATAATCATATTTTATTGGGGGAATATTATAATGAATAACACTTATTATATGTACCCTTACCCGGTTGTTTATTATGCTAATGCACCAATGTGTAACTGTTGGAATATGCCGAATCGGACAGGTTATGAAAGGCAAGTTCGAGCGCATTCAAACACTCAGGGTTACACTAATCCTATATTAAAAGATTATGGGCAAGAACCCTTTGTTGTGAATATTAACCAAGCTACCAAGCAAAATAACACATATCGTACAGCTATATGGACGAGAAGTCACTTGCAAGTTACCTTGATGAGTATCGGTGTCGGAGATAATATAGGCTTGGAGATGTATCCTAATGTAGATCAATTTCTGCGTATTGAGGAAGGTCACGGATTTGTCCAAATGGGCAAGAACAAGGATAATTTGGACTTTGTAAGAAATGTAAGTGATGATTCTGCAATTATGTTTCCTGCTGGTACATGGCATGATATAACCAATACAGGAAATGTACCATTAAAGCTTTATTCAATCTACGGACCTCCTAATCATCCATTTGGTACTGTTCATCGGACTAAAGCAGATGCAATGGCCGCAGAAGAAGGCCATAGTAATGGAAATACAGTAGTTTTTGGAAGGACTCCAGATGAATGGATAAGATATACGGAGTTTTTGCTGCAAGAGGGATTGGAAGACGTTAAAAGAGGAATTAATATGACACACATCTTACAAGAATTTATTTTAATGGGGGTTCTTGTTGGAAAAGGATATTCTCCTGAAAAAGCATATGAAACGGTGGAAGAATGGGAACGTACAGGAGAATCCAAACTACTAAAGCAAAGCAAAAACGTGTAGAACATTTACATTTCCACAATCGGGCGCGATTGTGGAAAATCATAGCTATGAAATGATCAAACTTTATTTTAATGCCACACCTCACGCATTTTTACGTCCAACCCCAATCTAACTTAAGTTAGTTGTATCATGTGTTAAGTTAGATTCAAATGAGAAGCGAAAAAATGCACGAATAAAAAACAGCTTCGTCCTTTGTGTAGCAAGGGATGAAGCTGTTTTTATGAATCGAACATATTTACATTGTGTTAGATCATATTTTTTGGGCCACACTTAAATACATCTACTTCTACTCTTTGTCATCGGATAACAATGTAGAGCGATCATCCAAATAACGATATAAAGTAGACTTACTAATTCCAGTTACTTCTTTTATGTCATATAGCGTATAAGTCTTACTGTCATACATTGAAAAAGCCAACTCTAAATTGGCATCTGTTTTTCGTGGCCGACCAATCGATTTACCCTGCTGTTTAGCAGCTTGTAGCGTAAATGTAGAAGAATGGCTTAGAAACTTTGATTGCAAATCCGCAAAAAATGTAGCGCTTTGAAGTAATGAAGCTTTTTGTATCGTTTGGTTGGTTAATTGTTCATCGACAAAGTGAATAGTGATTTGATCTCGTTCTGCTAGTCGCAAAATATCTAAAAGTTGCTGAAGGGAATCTGCTAATACTGCGATATTTTGGACGAATAGCTCGTCATCTTTTTGAACAGTCATCAATAATTGTTCAAGCTCAGTTCGTTTCTTGGCAAGTCCATGTGCCTCTTTAAATAATGTATCAAAGAAAAGTTCGTTTAATTGATGGGTGCATTGTTGATCCTGAACAATCGGGCGGATGTATCCATATTTCATTTTTTTGCTCCTAACTTCCCAAAACGATTCACTTTTGGGAATCTAAATGATATGCTACATACATTCTAACATCGATAGTAGCTATGTTGAAATTTATGTCTTTATGAAAGGGGAACAGTATGCATACTTTAAAACAACAGTGGTTTGGGAATGTACGCGCTGATATTTTAGCCGGCATCGTTGTTGGGCTGGCGCTCATTCCGGAAGCATTGGCTTTTGCGTTCATTCTGGGTGTAGATCCACGTGTCGCATTATATGCTTCATTTACAATGGCGGTCATTACTGCGTTTGTCGGTGGCCGTCCTGGGTTAATCTCATCAGCAACAGGTGCGATGGCATTAGTACTCGTCAGCTTAGTGGCGAATCATGGCTTACAATATCTACTCGCGGCCACTATTTTAACAGGAGTCATTCAATTTATACTTGGGTTGTTTGGTGTAGCGAACTTGATGCGTTTTATTCCAAACTCCGTCATGCTAGGCTTTGTGAATGCGCTAGGGATTATGATTTTTATAACGCAACTGCCATATTTAATAGGTGGTGGCATGATGACATATGTCTTTGCAGGCGTTACGCTAATATTGGTGTATTTGATTCCGCGATTTTTTACCGCGATTCCTGCACCGCTCATTGCCATTGTGCTCATGACGGGCATTGCGCTCCTAAGTGGCGTGAAGTTACAGTCGATTGGTGATCTTGGATCGATGCCAAATTCGTTACCGATTTTTTTCTTACCAGATATTCCGCTTAATTTTGAAACGTTAAAAATTATTTTACCGTATGCATTGGCGCTTTCGGTTGTCGGTTTATTAGAATCACTACTTACATCCCAAGTGCTGGATGATATGACAAATACGCCGAGCAATAAAAATACAGAAGCGCGTGGGCAAGGGATTGCTAACTTCATCACTGGTTTTTTTGGTGGGATGGCAGGTTGTGCATTGATCGGGCAGTCGATTATCAATATTAAATCAGGAGGGCGTGGGCGTTTATCGACATTAACGTCAGGTATTTTTCTCATGTTTTTAATTATTGTTTTGGGCGATGTCGTCGTCAAAATACCGATGCCTGTTCTTGTTGGTGTGATGATTATGGTTAGTGCGACAACATTTAATTGGAGCTCGTTTAAGTTTTTGAAACAAGCGCCTAAATCGGAGTCACTTGTTATGCTTTTTACAGTTGCGATTATTTTATATACACATAATTTAGCGATTGGTGTTGTTATTGGAGTTATTTTGAGTGCGCTATTCTTTGTTGCAAAGATTTCTCGTGTGACAGTAACGCATGATAAGGATGGATATCAGGTAAAGGGTCCTTTGTTTTTTGCATCAACTACAAAATTTATTCAGTCATTCGATAACGTTTCAGAAAATGAAATCGTCATTAATTTTGAAAATAGTCAGCTGTGGGATGAATCTGCAGTAGCTGCAATATTTAAAGTGAAACAGAAGCTTGAGCAAAAAGGTATGAAGGTAGAGATTCAAGGGTTAAATTCTTCAAGTGAACAATTGTATAAACAATTAACGTAAGGGAGGAATCTACATGAGGATTGCTGTAGCAATTGATGGGTCAGAAAATGCTTTACGTGCGGCAAAAAATGCTATTACACTTTGCAAATACTTACCCGAGGCGCATTTAGAAGTTATTTATGTATCGGATTATAATAAGGTGAAAGATGAGCGGCTGTTATCTCAAAGCCCTGAGAGCTTAACATTGAAAAGAGAACAAAAAGTGCAGCCTATTATAGAACTAGCAAAAGACGTCGGAGTGAAGACGAAGATTACCATGTTAAAAGGGAATCCGAGTCAAGAAATCATTCAGTATGTGAATGCAGAAGAAATTGACCAACTTGTCATCGGGAGTCGAGGTTTAAATACTTTTCAAGAAATGATCCTTGGTAGCGTCAGTCACAAAGTCATGAAGCATGTGAATTGCCCAATTACCATTGTTAAATAAAGAACTTTCATTCCCAATACTATACGATGCGGTGACTGGTGAGAAATCAAATACAAGAAAAGCCCTCATTTGAAGGGCTTTTCTTGTTGTATCACAATAAAGATAATAATGATCCACCGATAGCTCCAGAAACCACAATAATCCAAGGTGGAAGTTTCCAATAGGCTAGCATACTAAACAAAATTGCAGCTAGAGCAAAATCAACAGGTGCCAAGATTGAACTTGTCCAAATCGGAAAATAAAAAGCAGAAATTAAAATTCCGATAACTGCTGCATTTACGCCCATTATTGCACCTTTAATTTTAGGATTGTTACGTAAACGATCCCAAAATGGTAACGCACCAAGAATAAGAAGGAAAGCAGGTAAGAAAACTGCAAACGTTGCAACTAAACCACCTTGCCAACCTTTCATAACGGTTCCTAAATAGGCTGCAAATGTAAATAGAGGACCAGGTACTGCTTGCGTAGCACCATAACCTGCTAAGAATGACTCTTCGCTTATCCATCCAGTTGGTACAAGTTCCTGTTCTAATAAAGGTAAAACGACATGCCCCCCACCGAAGACTAAAGAACCTGAACGATAAAAACTATCGAACATTGCTACCCAATAGGATCCGGTAACTTCTCTGATAACCGGTAATAGAAATAACAAACCGAAAAATAACAGTAGACAGATCACCGAAACCCTTTTAGCTATCGGGAAGTTCGATCTAGCTTCTTCAACTTCATCGTGTTGTTTAAATAAAAGGAACCCAAAGAATGCTGCGATTAAAATGACACCTACTTGAGTAAAAGCTGATTGCCAAAGAAGTGTACCTATTAGTGCAAATAAAGCGATGGCTTTTCTTTTTAAATCAGGCGTCAAGTTTTTGGCCATACCGATTATGGCATGTGCAACTACCGCTACTGCCACAATCTTTAATCCGTGTATCCATCCTGCATTTCCGATATCAAATCCAGTGAGCAGTAAAGCAAAAAGGATAAGCGCAATAACTGAAGGTAGCGTAAACCCAATAAAAGATGTAATTCCACCTAAGACACCTGCCCGCATAACGCCAATACCGATTCCCACTTGGCTACTGGCAGGGCCAGGTAAGAATTGAGATAAAGCAACTAAATCCGCATAACTTTTTTCATCCATCCATTTTCTTCTGCGTACATATTCTTCATGGAAATATCCTAAATGAGCTGTAGGTCCACCAAAAGAGGTCAAACCAAGCCGTGATGAAACTAAAAGTATTTCCAAAAGTGATTTAAATCCTCTATTTAGTTTCGTTTTTTTTATCATCAACACATCCTTTGTTAATACATAATTATGTCCTTATATTATTTGTATAAGGATAGCCAAGATATGAATCTATGGCCTATTTTACTTATTCACCTGTTTTAGAGAAACGTTCAATCCTTGCACCAATTTCATCACGAACACGTTGGAAAAAAGCCCACTTTTCTTCATCTGTTCCTTCTGCTTTTGCAGGATCATCAAATCCCCAATGATCACGTTTTACATAGGGGGGTGTCATCGGACACTTGTCAGCAGCATCTCCACAAAGTGTAACGACAAAATCTGCATTATTTAAGATTTGTGGATCAATAATATCCGAAGTTTGATCCGTAATGTCAATGCCAGCCTCATCCATCGCCTTAATAGCACTTGGATTGACGCCATGTGCTTCAATTCCCGCACTAAAAACTTGCCATTCTTCACCAAGATACTTTTTACCCCAGCCTTCAGCCATTTGGCTACGACATGAGTTACCCGTACATAAGAAATAGAGGGTTTTTTTCGACATAGTAAAAATCTCCTTTTTGTGTTTTATTGTATAAATGATAGCCATAAATACAGTCCGATTAGTGTAATCAGGAGTGTAGGGATAGTTAAAATAATACCGATTTTAAAATAGCTTCCCCAAGAGATCTTCACGCCTTTATGTGACAAGACATGCAACCACAATAAAGTGGCCAAAGAACCGATTGGCGTTATTTTAGGACCTAAATCCGACCCGATGATATTTGCATAAATCAATGCTTCGCGAATCGGCTCTGTTGTATTCGTTTCCGATATTGCTAGGGCGTTGATCATAACAGTAGGCATATTATTCATAATCGATGATAATATTGCTGCAATAAAGCCCATCGAAATCGTTGCTACAAAAAGTCCTTGATTGGCTGCCATTTGAATAACATCTGCCAAGATACCTGTCAGTCCGGCGTTACGCAATCCGTAAACGACCACGTACATTCCAACTGAAAAGAATACGATTGCCCAAGGAGCTCCTTTAAGTACTTGCTTCGTGTGGACCGCAGGACTTCTTTGTGCCATAAGCATAAAGAATATTGCTGTAATTCCAGCAATAATAGATACGGGCAATCCCGTAAATCCACTAGAGAAATAACCTACGAGTAATACGCTTAAAATCACCCAAGCTAGTCGAAACAACTTTATATCTTTGATTGCATCCTTCGGTTCTTTTAAATCTGATACTTTATAGTTTTTAGGGATACTTTTACGAAAGAATAACAACAGCACTAAAATACTCGCAACTAATGCAAATAAATTAGGTACAATCATCCGCGATGCGTATTCGACAAAGCCAATACCAAAAAAGTCTGCCGAAACAATATTGACTAAGTTACTCACGACCAATGGTAATGAAGTCGTATCAGCTATAAAGCCACTGGCAATAATAAATGGGAAAATCATCTTTTCATTGAAATTCAAATTTCGTACCATTGCAAGTACGATTGGCGTTAGTATAAGAGCAGCCCCATCGTTTGCGAACAAAGCAGCAACAACTGCCCCTAGAAGACTGACGTAAATAAACATGCGAATACCGCTGCCTTTAGCTAATCTAGCCATGTGTAAAGCAGACCACTCGAAGAATCCGATTTCATCTAAGATTAAGGAAATGATTATGATAGCGATGAAAGCTAACGTGGCATTCCACACAATTCCCGTTACATCTATAACATCCTGAAAATTGACTACCCCTACTAGCAAAGCAACTACTGCACCAATACAGGCTGACCATCCAATTGATAAATTTCTAGGCTGCCAAATTACAAAAATCAGTGTTATTACGAAAATCAATGATGCGGTAAAAACTGAAATCAACTTGCATTCCCCTCCTTACTGGCAACAAACTCGAAGCCCTTGTGCTTCCAGTTCAGCGATTGATTCGTTCTGTTCTGGAAGGTGTTCAAGAATGCTTTGAACAAACGGATAATCTTCATGATCTTTATTTATCGAAAAGAAAATCCATTGACCCCTGCGTTCTTCTTTCACTAACTTAATATCTCTAAGTTTACGTAAGTGCTGGCTAATCGCGGGCTGACTCATCTTGAAAATCTCAACAAATTCACATACACAACATTCATGTGACTGGAGTAACTTCATCATCGTCAACCGTGTCGGATCTCCGAGCAATTTTAATAGTTGTGATGCTCGTTGCAGATCAATCGTTACTGTTGTATTCATGTATCATCCCTCCTCAGAGTGCTTAGAAAACTTTCGAATTCATCAACATTATATAAGCATATGCTTATATACGCAAGTATGTTAATTGTTTAAATAAAATAAAAGCCGACAATACCTCAATCGAGGGAAGGTCAGCTTTTATTTTATCCTTTCGTAAATATAATTTGGAATGAAAAAATACGAGAAATTAAGCCATATTCCTTACAATTACAAAAGGCTTGATAAGGAAGGAATACTTAGTGAAACGAGTAATTTTAAGGTCTAACCTTATTCAACTAAAGGGCGCGATTGTTGAACATCAAAAGCCTGATTTCCCTAGCATTTAAAAGGGAAATCAGGCTTTATTATTAGTATTTATTTAACTTGCAAGTTATTCTTTTGGTTCTTGGTTATTAAAGACACAAAAAACAGCCTACTTATTCGATAAGTAGACTGTTTTCACTATAAACACTACATATTTCATGTTTCTAAATCGCTCTGTAACGCATTTAGAAAAGATTTCGTAGGTAATCCTCCATTAAACGCTAATTTGAAGCCTTATTTAAAAGAGAAAAACCCATTATTAATTTTGGTCGATCCAGTAAGCAATTAGTTCACTGGCACTCATGCCGGAATCGTCTGCTAATGATCGTAACTTTCTCTTATGAGTAGGTGTTAGCATTATTGACATCTGTTCTTTCGTTTCTTTAATTTTTTTAGGTGGAATACTGCTCTTAGTGAAAGGTGCTTTCGTATTGACTTCTTCTTTGGCTTTATTAAAATTATTGAATTTATCCATTGTCAATTAACTCCTTTATTTTTCGTTTATTATTGAAATGATTTTTTCAAATAGAACATTAATAGTATTATAAAAACCTTCGTGCCTCGCTCTTTCCTTGTTGTTCATAGTATCTTGCATTTTAAAAATACTTCTATCTTCTAAAAGTGTTTTCGCAAGTAATTCCTTTTTCTGAACCATGCCTAGATAATTGGGCTGTAATTCAACGATTTCTAAAAACGGTTTACTACTATTACCAATCTGATCTGCTTTATTAGCGATCAAATAAGGTGTAGCGGTAATATATGTTTGAAGAGAAAGTGAGTCAACTATTTCTTCTTTCAGATTATCTAGGTTTCCTCTAGTTCTAACCATGCTCGGAAACCATTTCGAGAAGGTTCAGAAGCACCTAATACTATATCAGCTACGGCTAAAAAATTGTTAGTCATAAGACTGAGGGTACATCTCTTTATTTGATTTAGGATTCTGACGTTTGGAATTTAGTGGATAAATATAAAATATATATAAATGAAGAGGTAACATATTTTCAACTAGTAGGTGTATAAAAGTTAATAGAAAATCTAGAATGAAGGATTTACTTTTACTCAATTAAGGTGTGGAGTTGTTGTGTAAGACTTACTACACTTCAATCGGGTGCGTTTTGGGAAGTACGTTTGAAGCACTTACTTAGTTGAACTTCGCTACAGCCGGCTACACCGAGAGCCATAACGAAGAACGGCTTTTGCGAGTGAAGCGAAGTGGGGTGCACCGCTCGCCCATAGGACATTCGTCAGGCTGTAGCGCAGATCAACGAGTTCCAACCACTGTAAAGTTAGGATGCGATTGCAGTGTAGACAAAATAGCGCGATGAACTTACACCGTCTATTGATTTTACCTCGCGAAAACTATATGCTTAGTAACAGTTACATAGAGTATTTTGGTTCTTTGTCCCGTAAACAAAGAGTAAATAGGAATCAGGTGAAAATCCTGAGCGGTCCGGCCACTGTAATGGGAAAATTGCCCCTAAGTCAGGAGACTTGCCAAAGTATGTAAGCATGACACCTTCCGGTAAAGGGTGATTTGTGTATCATTCAATTTGTGCAGTTTAATTATTGAACATACATGGTCCCCATCTCATTCAGGAGGTGGGGACTTTTTGAATTCAAAACGCTGTGCACAACATCCCTTTATAAGTAAAGAAAGGACGAGTTGGATGAAAAAAACGAAGAATGCATTCATGAAATACAAAAATTATATCTATTACAGCCTTATCGTCTTACTTCTATTTAGCACAATTACATATGCGGCGACTTCTACTGAAGAAACGACTCCATTTGATTTCAATGAAAAAGTGGTGGCTTCTACGCTAAAGTTAGCTAGCGGGGGAAGTGGGTCTTCTGATACGGAACCGAATCAAACGATGGAAAATGATGCTGATCAAGAAAACCCGCAACAACCGACAAATCTGGACAAGCCGCAAAAGGAACCGCAAGAACAGCCGCACGATCAACAAAAACCTGAGCCGGAACCGCAAAATAAGCCGATGGACAAGCCGGGAACTACTACACCCGATGCGAAACCGGATTCAAACGACAAAAACACCGCACCTGCTGACGGCAATACAGCCCCGGCACTAGGTAAACCAAAACCAAATGCCAAGCCAGACATCGAAATCGTCGATATCGCGGATCAGCAAAATCGCTACTTTACTACGAACATCACCAATAATGAAACCGTTACCAGCCCATTATATAACGTCAACGTAAATCATCTGGACGATACACTCATTCCCCAGGAAATGAACGTCAAGCTAAATGGCAAGAAACTGGATGACTACCAAGGTGTCATCATGCTAACGGAAGGCACGAACGATATTCAATTTCAAGTAATCTATAAACAAACGAATAACAAACTACTGCGCGTCAGTCAGTCGTATCGCGTGATGCTGAATGCTCACGATATCGTCATTACGACGCAATTAAAAGATCAAACCGTGAATGAAGAATCTCTTACATTCACAGCAACAGCCACGCAAGGTGAACTAGATGCCAAACTAACGGTCTTCGTCAATAACAAAGAACTAAAGCCACTGGCTGGCAGCGCGTATAAAGCCACACTAGCTGAAGGGAAAAATACGCTCAAGCTCACCGCGCAACGACATGGGAAAAAAGCGGACCAGACCTATACCGTGATCTATGAGAAAGAAAAAATCGCTATTTCATTGAAAACAGACTTAAAAGACCAACAAGCTAATGGCGCAGATTTTTCATTCTATGCGAAAGCTACAGCGAATGAAGTAGAAGTACCACTCCGCATTACCGTAAATGATCAACTGGTAAAATCATCGGATAGTACGAATTATCATGTACAGCTGAGCAATGGAACGAACATTATTAAACTCGTTGGACAATATAAAGACGAACAATTGGAACGGCAGTATACAATCACTTATAACGATCCGAATGAGAACGGGAACCCGCAAGTAGATCCCGATGCACCGAAACTCGTGACCGATCTAAAATCAGGCAGGAAAGTCAAAGGAGACATCAAGACGATCAATGTCTGGCCGGTAACTGCATCAGGGGAACGCATTCGAGGGAAAAACGTCCAAGTGCAAGTCAATGGAGAAAATATTCCGTTCACATGGGATGACAGCGTGAAAACCAGTTATAAACTTACATTGCGAACGGGACAAAATACCGTCACGATCAAAGTATGGGACGATGAAGGGCGCACAGTGGCAGAAACATTCACGGTCACGTCAGTAGCACCTGCAGAAGATGGTGTCATCGGTCAAGTAACGATCAGTCTAGAAGCTTCGGTATTAGGAATTCCCTATCTCATCAAGCCGACGAAGATGGATATACACCAAGGCCAAAGAGGTTCCTATATTCTGGATCAGCTACTGCGCAATAATGGTTTCACATATGGAAAAACTGGAAACCTCGACAGCAGTTTCTATTTGCGAGACGTCAGTAAGCCGGGCATGTTGAACAATGTAGCGATTCCCGATGATCTATGGGAAGTAGTCGAGAAAGTGTCTACCACTTCAAATCGGGATGCCTATTCACCAGATAGTTTAAGTGAATTTGATTTCGCGAACGGCTCTGGCTGGATGTACAGCGTCAATGGCGATTACCCGAACTATGGATTTTCGGATGCTTATTTCCTCGATGGAGATGTAGTGAGAGTTCGCTATACCCTTCATTATGGTAAAGATATTGGTGGGCATGACAGTTCAGGTACAAGTGATGCGAATTGGGATAAAGAATGGTAAGGAAAGAGAAGTGACGGAATGAGAAATGTCTATGCATGGCTAGTGACGATCGTGATGATGACGGCGGTATTATGGCCGTCCGTTGCGCTCGCGACACCTGAAAAAGAAGATTCGCTGTTGCACACAATTGAACAAATTATTGCGTGGAAAAAGCAAGATGAAAAGATCGCAGAGTCTGCCCCCTTACTAAGCAAACCGTTTCTTGCGCATGCGGGTAATACAAATGGTGACTGGTATCCGGTGGGTCTCGGCCGCATTGGATATCCTGACGATTACCAGGCGTATCTCGCGGTCATCAAGAATAATGTCATCGAACGCTATAAAACGAAAGATCAGCTTAGCGATATGAAAGCGACAGAATGGCACCGGATTTCATTGGCGATCTTGGCAGCGGGCGGTGACCCGACAGCTATTGGAGATATCAACTTGATCGCGGACGGTACGTATAATCGTGGATTGAAAACTTCTTTAGGTGCACAAGGGATCAATGGCTGGATCTGGGGGCTGATCACGCTCGATAGTATGCGCTATAAAGTGCCGGATGACGCGGATATGACAAGAACCGAGATCATCGAAGAAATTCTCTCCCTGCAACTCGAAGATGGTGGGTTTTCGTTTTATCAAGACGAAGCTGAGACCGATATGACCGCCATGGCAATCCAAGCACTCTCGCCATATTATCAAAGCACGGAAGAATTCAGCTATACACAAAAAGATACAGGAGAGAATGTCACGAAAACGATTCGTACCATCGTTGACGAAGCACTAGCGAAGTTGTCTGATATGCAAACAGCAACTGGTGGGTTCAGCACTTTAGATGACCCCAATGTCGAAAGTGCGGCACAAGTACTCGTTGCGCTGACGTCACTCGGTATCCATCCGAATGAAGACGAACGCTTCAAGAAAGGCGATCATACCTTGCTGGATTTCATCATGGACTACCAAATGGATGATGGCGGTTTTGTCCATGCAAAAACGTATAATCCGGATAATCCATCTTCCTTACCGGATGAATCGAACTCGATGGCTTCTGAGCAAGTACTCTATGCACTGGTGTCGCTTTACCGACTCGAAAACGGCTATCGTTCCATGTATGATTTCCGCCCTGAAAATCCGCAAGAGATGAAGCAGCAAATGATGGAGTTGATGGAAGACATTCAGGCTATCAATGAACAGACCAACGCCAAACAGCTTCAGCAATTGCTCGATACATACGAGAACTTCCCGATAGAGGAACGGTCCTATGTCTACAACTTCCATAAGCTCGCGGAAGCTGCAAAAAAGCAGTCCATCCCACTCGATCTTCCTGCATTCAGCGAGGCTTATGAAGTGTACACGAAGGGCGCCGGCACGATTGCACCGATCTATCAAGAGCAAACCGCGCCACGGAGTATTACCGAACAAGATGTAGAGAGAATCGATGCGATTCCTACACCTCTGACGACAGAGCCGTATATTGACGTCGTTTCACTGATCGACCAGTTCGAACAAGCAGATAACAAAGGCGACTTTGAAAAACAATTGGCCCAACTATACGAATACAAAGAAGAGATGGAGAAAATTGAAGCCGAGATCCAACGTATCAATGAAGATGTACTCGATCAACTGTATCCATTCAATGAATTAACAAGCAAAGATCAAGACAACGTCAATGCGATTCTCGAGCGATTCAACGCACTGTCTCCCTATGATCAAGGAAAAGTCTTGAACTATGAAGACCTCAAGAAATCAAAAACGCAAATTGACAACGCCGTTCGAGCACAGCGCATTTCATGGGGGCTCGGAATCGTTGCAGTAGGTTTACTCATCGTAGTGCTACTGAGAATCAAAAAAAGAAGGCGTCAAAGAGACTAGAGGGATATAATGAAGAAAGATCTATTAGCCGTAGCATTCATCCTCTTCATCGTCGGGTGGCTCGTCACGGGAACGAAGATTCAATCGGTAGAAGAATATTATTTGACGCATATCGACGAGATCACGGAAGAGTCGGAGACGGTGACACTTGAAATACGCAGTGACACCGTCCTTGATTCCATGGACAAGTTGAAGCCGGGTCTCGAGAAATATGTAGAACCAGACGGCGAAATCCTCGAGAAAACGGAGTATGTGCTGCAAAGTGGCGATACGGCATTTGATCTACTCGATCGCGCGACACGCCATCACCGCATCCCGATGGAGTACCAAGGAGCGGACTATAATATTTACAACAGTATTTACGTACAAGGCATCGCCTATTTGTATGAGTTCAATTGTGGTCCGCTAAGCGGCTGGATGTACAAAGTGAACAACGAATTTCCGAGCCGTGGCGTCAGTCAATACGAATTGCAAGACGGTGATGAAGTGGAGTTCCATTACACATGTGATTTAGGTAGAGATCTAGATGGCTATATACGAAAATAACAGAAAGTAGGAAACTAGATGAGCGCATTCTCAAACTTTCACCCTATATTGCTACTTGTCTACGTAACAGTTGTTTTGGTCACGATGTTCAGCTCGTTTCATCCGATCATCGTGGCACTGGCCATGATCGGGGGCATTTTGTATTACTTCATGCTGCATGGTGTACGGTCTGCTAGTAAAGACTTGATCTATTATTTTTTGGTCTTTCTACTACTTGCCGCAGCCTATCCGACTTATGTCCATAACGGTTTCACTCCGTTGTTTTTCCTCAATGACCACGCGGTAACGCTTGAAGCCGTGACGAAAGGACTCGTCGTTGCGGGAGCCGTAGTCGCAACCAGTTTCTGGACGAAGAGTTATTTCGAGATTTTCACGACGAATAAAGTACTCGCCGTACTGACGAACGTGTCCGCTAACCTCTGCATCCTCGTTTCCATGCTGTGGCGATTCATTCCGTTATTCAAAACAAAATGGCGTGAAAAGCAAATGGCACAACGCGGGATCGGCTATTACAAAGTCGGGAGCAGAGTGGAAAAACTTCGCCGCGCGTTCGCATTGTGGCGGCAGACGCTCGTTCAGACAGCGGAGTTTGTCTTTGTAAAGCCAGATATCATGAAAGCGCGAGGATATGGGATCACGAAAGAGAGAACGCAGTATAAGGTGATGCGGTTCACGAAACGGGATGGAATATTGACGGCTGGTCTCGTTCTGTTTCTTCTGTATTACATCGGATACTTTACGCAGCACCAAACGCAGTATTACCCGAAGATCAGTGAACAGACACTAGGCGCAGGACATTATGTCATCATCGGTTTGCTCATGCTATTACCGTTTATCTATGAAGCGAAGGAGAGTGTCAAATGGCGATACTTACAGTCGAAAATCTAAACTTCCATTATGAAGAACACCATGTGTTGCAGGACATTAGCTTTTCGATTAAGCGAGGAGAATTCGTAACGCTTTTCGGTCCTACCGGTTCAGGAAAGTCTACGTTATTGAAAATGGTGAAGCGGGAAATGCGACCGAACGGTAAACTTAGTGGCACGGTGTATTTTAACGGTGAAAAAATCGATGAACTGCCTGTGTCGACTACAGCGACTGCTATTGGCTACATGATGCAAAATCCAGATGAACAAATGGTCATGGAGAAAGTGTGGCAAGAGTTGGCATTTGGTCTCGAAAATATGAGTGTATCGACGGAAGACATGCAGCAGAAAATCGCCGAAGTCGCCAGTTTCTTTGGTATCCAGAACTGGTTGCATAACAGTATTAGTGATTTATCAGGCGGGCAGAAGCAACTCGTCAATCTAGCGGCAGTGCTTGTGATGGAGCCGGATATTTTATTGCTTGACGAACCGACTTCCCAACTTGATCCCATTGCGGCTTCAGAGTTCTTGACACTGCTTGAGAAAATCAATCGCGAACTCGGCATGACGATTTTAATTGTGGAGCATCGGCTAGAAGAATTATTACCGGTGTGCGATCGAGTGTTGTTCATGGAAAACGGCTCGCTTCTATATGACACGACGCCTAAAGCAATCGGCAACTTCTTGCTAGAACATCCGATGCTCGACGCACTCACGACCGCGATGCGTGTCTATTATAAGCTCGGCTTCCGTGATGAGACGCCGATTACGGTGCGAGAGGGAATGGATTTCATACGGCAATATCCACCGGCCATTCTGCCAATGGGTCCGGTGAAAAAAAAGCATCCACCGCTCATCACAGTGAAAGATGTGTATTTTCGATACAATCGGAAGAGTGATGATCTACTCGCCGATATGACATTCACCGTACATCGCGGCGAAATTTTTACGATTGTCGGTGGCAATGGAGTCGGCAAGTCTACGTTATTGAAATTGCTCGCTGGACTGCATAAGCCGTATGCCGGAAAGGTGTGGATGGATAATGTCGTGCCGGATAAGTGGAAAGGCAATATCGTCTTGTTGCCGCAAAATCCGCAAGCTTTATTTATGCATTCAACAGTGAAAGAAGAGCTGACCCACGCGGTTCCTGTGCAGAAATTGCCGAAAGAACAGAGAGAATCCGCTGTGTCTGGCATGATGAAACAGCTACATATCGAACATTTAGCAAAGCGAAATCCATTTGATTTAAGTGGTGGAGAGCAGCAGAAGACCGCGCTTGCGAAATTATTATTGCATAAACCAGATGTTTTATTGCTTGACGAGCCGACGAAAGGCATGGATGTCCTATCTAAACGAGAGGTGACGGAGTTGATCCGAACGCTTCAAAAACAGAACATCACGACGATTATTGTGACGCATGATATTGAATTTGCAGCAGAAGTATCGACACGTGTTGGTATGCTGTTCGATAAATCACTCATCGCAATCAATAATCCAAAAACCTTTTTCACATCCAATCGCTTCTACACAACCGCCGCCAGCAAAATCGCACGCGGATTATTCCCATATGCCATCACAGCAGAAGACATCGTGGACGCTGTGAACTTAAACAACAGGAGGAACTAAACAATGAGCAATCCATCAACACACGTACTGAATGAAATGAAAAAGGTAATTAACGGTAAAGACGACGTCATACAAAAAGTGTGGATGACGTTCCTAGCCGGAGGACATGTATTGCTAGAAGATTTACCGGGAGTTGGGAAAACGACACTCGCGAAAGCATTCAGCCGAGTCGTCGGTCTCGATTCGAACCGCATCCAGTTCACACCGGACGTTGTCGCGTCTGACGTCATCGGATTCACGATGTTCGACAAAGAGAAAAACGAATTCGTCTTTAAAGAAGGCGCGGTCATGTGCAACTTATTGCTCGGCGATGAAATTAACCGGACGTCTTCGAGAACGCAAGCTGCGCTCCTTGAAGCGATGCAAGAGAAACAAGTAACAGTGGACGGCATGACCTATCCGCTGCCGGCACCGTTTCACGTTATCGCGACGCAAAACCCGTACGGTACAATCGGTACACAACCATTACCGAGCGCGCAAATTGACCGTTTCATGACCAAGTTGAGTGTAGGGTATCCCGATTTTGAAGATCAAGTAGACATGCTGAGAAATCGTCAGCAGGCAGATCCATTATCCTCACTCACACAAATCATTACGAAAAACGAATTGCTTGCGCTACAACACCAAGTACAGAACCTGTTCATTCACGATGAAATCTTGCGCTACGTTACGGCACTAACCGAGAAAACGAGAAATCACTCGTCGATTCATCAAGGAATCAGTCCACGTGGCGCACTCGCTCTATGCCAGATGGCGAAAGCGCATGCCTTCTTACAACAACGCGATTACGTCATTCCGGAAGATGTCCACGCTGTGTGGTTGCCGACGAGCCGACACCGCATCGTCATGTCGAGCGTGCCAGGTACTGAACAGGAGCAGGATACGTTACTCGAAAAATTACTGCAAAGTGTTGCCACGCCCGACCAAGCAATGCTTGCGACATTTTAAGGGCTGATCGTATGATATGGACATTACTCATAAGCGTCGTGTGGCTGCTGTTTACGCTCGCGTTTTTCATCTTCACGACGACGCATTTTGCTCTATTATTCGCAGCGGGTTCGTTTCTTTTATGGCTGTGGCTCGTGTTGAGCGTCTATCTCGTCAAAGGAAAAATCCAGTGCGAGATCATCACCGCGAATGAAATCTATAAAAATGAACAAATGGGTTATCAACTGCGCGTACAAAATACAAGTCGCTTATCCGTTACACAACTACAAATACATCTCGTCATCGAACATATATTTACTGATAGACAAGAAAGTCACCAGCACAAATTGTCCATCCCAGCGAAAAGTACGGAAGAGTTTTCGTTCGTGCTACCGCAGAAATATATGGGGCAAGTGACTATACGAATCAACCAACTGACGATTAAAGACAGTTTCACGTTTTTCCGTTCGATGCAGAAAATGGATACGCAGTCCGCAATGTTGATCATGCCGAATCCGTATTTCCTGAAACTTCAACGCATCGAGCAAAATCAACATGTGCTGCAAACGCCGGGCATGATCCCGATGAAGAAGATCGCTGGCGAAGAGCTGGCGGAGTTGTCGGTGTATAAACCGGGCGACTCGGTCAAACAAATTCACTGGAAATTATCAAGTAAAGTGGATGAGTTATTCGTCAAGCAGCATGAAACGCTGACAGGAGATGCCGTCATGATGACGCTCGATTTTACATCGTTTACCAATCGCGTGACGCTATACAACGAATTTATTGAGACGTTTTCCGCTCTGCTTTATTCCTATGTTGCAGGCGATCACGAAGTCCAGCTTCTAGTGGATCATTCGACAGGTGAGCAGTTGACGATCGACAATGAACGAGGGGCAGCGAACGCGATAAAAGAAGTGTTGACGAGAAGTGCTGCGCACGTTTCGATGTCAGATGAACAGTGGAAGAAGCTCAGACGAACGTATCCAAGCTGTATCGTATTGACGACCAATAGTGCGCGTAGTACCGAATATCAGACGATCGTGATCTCGGATCAGAAGGAGGGATCAGTCGCATGAAATGGCTAGATGGAGTAGTTGCGTATAGTGTCCTCATAGCGGCGTTCCTCGTCATCCGTGCGATGCTGTTTCCTGAGATGAGTAGCATGCCCGCGTTCATTCTCGTCTTGCTGTGGATGATTGCACGGATACTGTGGAAACAGCGTGGCGGCGACATCGTCTTGATCGCAAGCGTGATCTTTAGTTTGATTTTCTTGTCAACGTACATAGACGACGTGAAACGAACGATCAACGCGTTGTTCATCACACTCTCAGAACACAAACATATCTATATGGATCTATTGTCCGTCAATGAAACGACTTCGTGGCTAAACGGCATGATCCTCGGTCAAATCACTTTGCTAATTGGCAGTGCCATTTATTACGCCATTGCGAATCAAAAACGTTGGATTCCTGTTGCGCTCGCTATCGTGATTTGGTCGATGCAATTACTACTTGGCACATCACCCGCATTGATTCTCGATATTCTATTTTTCGCGGCACTGATTCTGGCATTGCTGTATATGAATCAATTAACTGTACACTGGTGGAAACGGATTGCGATCGTGCCTATTTCATTGGTCATGCTAATGTTCATTTATACGGTGATCAATGAAAATGGTAATGAAGAATTTACGGGCAGCTCGAAAATGGAAGATACTGTACGGTATCAAGGCGAGAAGTTACGCTATTTTAAAGGTGAAGAACCTGTGCTGACAGCTGGCAACTTCGATCGGCTTTCCACGTTTACACCGGGCGATTATACCGCGTTAAAAGTCGCGATGGAAAATCCGAGTCCACTGTATTTGAAAGGATTCGTCGGTTCGACTTACACGCCGAGCGGCTGGAAGGAAATCGATGGGGAAGCGTATAGGGAAGAGAAATCTCTGCTTGAAGCGCTAGAGAAAGAAGATTTCACGGGTGCGAAACAACTGAGCTTGGCTGCGAAAAGTAGTCTGCAGGATGAGTACGAAGAAGCGAAACTCGTCATTCAAAACGTCGCTGCTTCTAGTCGCTATATTTACGCACCGTATGAATTAGCAGAGTTGGATGCCAATCTTTTCCGTACCAAACAAGCCGACGCGCTACATGCGACAGGGATATTTGGCAGACGGACAGTGGAAATGCACTATATGCTGACACCGTACACCGATTATCCGCAAATCGCGAATGCGTTGTACAAAACAAAAGACACCGACTATTTACGTCGTGAAAGTTATTATAACCAATATGTCTACAATGAATATCTTTCGGTGCCGCAAGAAAGTTTAACCGTATTGCGCAATCATATGGACGAAAGCGTGCTCGATGTAGAAACACGTTTACCGTACGAACAAACAATTCAGGAAGTGGAACGTTTCCTCGCACAGTCGATGAGTTATAACGAACATGCCAAACCGATAAAAGACCAGGATTTCCTGACAGGGATTTTGGAAGTGTCGAAAGAAGGTTATTCAGTTCATTATGCGACAGTTGCTACATTGGCATTCAGAATGCTTGGCACGCCTGCGCGTTATGCGGAAGGCTATATCGTCGGACTGAATGACGTGAAAGATTTACAGTCATTCAGTGAAATCAACGTCAGCGAGAAAAATGCCCATGCGTGGACAGAAATCTACGTCGACATGGTCGGCTGGGTGCCGATTGAAGTGACGCCGGGGTATGCTGAAAAAATGCCGGACATCAATAAACAAGACTACCCAGCAGCAGGCGCTGATTTACCGGATGCAAACAGCGGAAGTACGGCTGAACCTGAACCGAATGACACGACAGAAGTGCAACAAGATCAAGATAAGCCAGAAGACGCAAAGCAAGTGAATTCGAACACTACTATATGGTTCTGGATGAATATCGTCATTGCGTTCGTTATATTCTTCCTGTTATTGCTGTACTTCTTAAGAAAAAGAAAACGTCAACAAAAACTTCAAGTGAAAGATCATCGAGTAGCCGTTGTACACCATGTTCAGTTCATGGTGCAGATGCTAGAAAAAGAACAAGTTGTCGCGAAGCTGCCTTCATTCGAAATGCTACCTGAGGCAGTTGGTAAAATCGATCCGCAACTTCAACAGGATTTCGAGGACGGGTTGAAAATCTATCAAAAGGCTATGTACAGTCCACACGGCGTTACCCATGATGAACGCGCGAAGGTAGAAACGTTATTTGCGCACGTTCATACTGTGGTGAAGAAATCGAAAAAAGGGTTGAAGAAGTTACGATTTATCGTACGTTATCAATAAATAGTGAAGTAGAGAAAAAGCATCGCATAACACGGTGCTTTTCTTTTTTGAAAATGGAGATATAATTGAATAAATTAGAAATTTTGGAAAAAACGAACCCTTCGGCACTTTATGAACGTATGAATAGTAGAGTGATGCATGGTCTGTAGACGGTATAATTTACAGAATAAATATAGGGAGAGCATTTTTTGCAACGGGTGAATATTTATGGGTTTCTTGATTCCGAGTTGCTAAATAAAATTTAAAAATCCACGTGAAAATTTTCTGAGACTCCGGCACACTAATCAGAAAGTTTGAATGTTTATCTTAATTTAATTTGGGCTGTTAAATGAATAAGAATCGTACAACAATCGAGAGGGATTTTATGAACACTAATTATATATGTTTTATTGACATCGGTTTCAGTGGTGGGGATATTCAATTTGACGTTTCGAGTGATACACAGTTATTTAGTTTTAAATCAGGGATAGGCTTTATAGCGATACCTAATTTTTTCTCAACGCTTGCCTCTTTATATAAAGGCGAAATCAGTGAAGCCCAACTAGATTGTGAAGGAAACTTTGATTACTATATATTTTCCAGTGATGGTGAAAGACTTTTAATTGAACATAATGGTCATTATCCAGAAGGTATATTTAAATATGAATTCAATCTGAAAGAGTATATCTCAGCTATCTGTACTGGGTTTCAAGAATACCTGAAACAACTTGAAAGAGAAGGAATATTGCCTTTAAAAAATCAAGAACTTGCCCATCCATTAGGTGAGAATGTATTAAACGCTTTTGATGACTTCTCATCAATTGTAAGTAGTTAATTATGTAGATCTCTTAGTGTGATCCAACTAACGGATAGAATGATTAGCGTTCACTTTTTATAAATAGGTCATTTAACGATGTGAAATACACTGCAATCATATTGTTCACTATTAAAGAGCGATATGAAACATTGGAGGGAAGCTCTTGTTAGGAGAAGAGTTCTACAACCGGATCGGGAAATCAAGGAATACATTTTTGGCTTTTGCGATTAGCACAATTCTTTTCTTTTCAGGGATATCATTTACTTTTGTAATTCCCGGACTAAAAGGGTTTAGTTTGTTTTATATGATTGCGACATTATCAATGTACTTTATTGCGGCAAATTTATTTGTGGGCTTATTTAAAAATAGAGTATTGTTTGTTTTTACGCTCTGTATCATTTCAAGCGGTCTTGGAATGGGCTGGCGTTTATGGCTTGAATGGGGAGAATTTAATTTAATTGAACATATGAATTTAGCAGTTTATATCGGTTATCCATTTATTAGCGCTATCATCATTACAATATTATATACTATCAATAATTCTATATTTAAAAAGAAGGTTAACATTTCATTATGATAACAGATTGTTTTAAATGAGTTATTTTCTAACATCGAGCGTAATTGTTGAAGAAAGCATTGTGCTTGAAATGGGCCACTTTGTCTCATAGTGCATTATGCAGTAAACAAAGGGAGGATAAGAATGGATATATTCACTCTAATTAGCATAGGCTTTTTTGCAAATTTATTAGTTTTTATTATATCCAAAGTATTTAAACAAACCAATAAAATTTCATTACAGATTAGCTTTTATACATTTGTTGCGATTTTTATAGCATCGTTCGTTATTGGTGCTTGGGTAGGGCTGAGTATGGTTGTGATTAGCTCAGGCCTGTTCATTTTTGTTGTTTTTGCTAGTATTATTACTACCCGTTTATACCTGAAGAATGATGAAGAATAAATTAATAGATGGTGTTTTTAGCAGTTTAGGTATGCTGGCATTTCCATTTTTTATTCCAGTGCTAACAATTATTAATTTCTATACTCTAGAATTTATAAGATTTCAAAGCAAAAAAATCTTACTAATAATTTATTTGATTTCTTTAATGGAAAAAGTTTATGGGATAAGTTCAGAAGTGTTCACTAAGTTGCATTTCGTTACAGCCGACGACTCGGGGAGCTCATCGCATGACCTCCGGAACACGTCCGTCTACAGCACAAATCAACGAGTTTAAACTACTACCCAACTTTCGGGTGCGTTAATGAGAAATAGCTCTACCACAATAGGTCCAATTTTCGAATTAGAATTGCTGCCGCTACACAATAGGATTATTTCAAGGATTAATGAAATACAAAATGTAGAAATAAAAACGACTAGGGGGATTTCAAATGGAAGTATATCAAGCTACGATTGCGGATTTGGAAGGTGTAGCAAATCTATTCAATGCATACCGAGTGTACTACGAACAACCGTCAGATGTGGAAGGTGCAAAGGAATATATAAAAGAACGTCTGGAAAAAAAAGAATCTGTAGTATTTGTAGTGAAGAAAAACCAAAAGTATGTCGGCTTCACACAACTGTATCCTACTTTTTCATCCATCTCGATGAAAAAAGCTTGGATACTAAATGATATGTTTGTAGATCCAGAAGCCCGACAACTAGGAATTGGTCAAATACTTTTACAACAGGCGAAAAACTATGCCCGTGAAACAGGCGCAAAAAGTATTGTGTTGGAGACGGCACCAGATAACTACACGGCTCAAAAACTATATGAGAAAAACGGGTATGAGCGAGATACACAATTTTATCATTATGAATTAAGTTTATCTTACTAGGTAAATGATAGATTCTATCGTTAACGGATGGCTCTAGTGTGTAGAATCTAGTTTTATGTAGTAAGAGGACTAGGTAGGAGTGAGCCGATGACAGGTAAATGGAAAACGGAAAATTTCATATTCGATAGCTTGTTCGAAGCGGACGTTTGGGCCGATTCAATTGCAAATGAAATGTATGCAAAACTGTACGATGGCTATGCAACATCTGATTATAAAATAGCGTATGCTTTAGCTTTTAGACTTGCGCAGGTAGAAGAATTTAGGGTGATGACAGAAAGATCAATAGACGATAAATATAAAGTTTGGGTAATGCCGTCTTAGAATGGAAAAACACTCCCGAAAAATGAAGAGTAATTCTATTAACTGACGTAATTCTTCAATAAGGATTATGTCCGTTTTCATAAAACAAGTCATTTTTTAAAATTTAAGAAGTTCTAGATATTTATTCAACTTGGTTAACGTCATCTAGAGAGGAAGTCATATTAATGGATCAGGTTAAGAATAGGTCCGAAAAAAATACACATAGTTCCAAAACCAAAGATATGAACTTTGTGTTTTGTTCATTTACGTTCATTTGTTTCGCGATCATCTTTGCCCTTGTGGTTTACGATGTACTTACCATACAAAATTTACTTTCGTTTGATCGACCCATGGAATCTATCATGATTTTAGGTGTTTCATCTATTGCTTTATTACTATTCGGAGTCGTTCTGACTTTAACTATTCCCTCGAATTATATTGATGATAATAATCATACATACCAAGAAGATTCACTGCCAAGGATATTTACTTTTATGTTTATAGCAGCATTGTTTGAAGAGACATTATTTAGGGGCATCATTCAAAACGTACTTTTCCTATTTATATCTCATGAGTGGATGGCCATTCTATTAACGACTGGATTATTTCTGGTCTTTCATATCCAATATTTTAAGAAGCCTATTATGTTACTGAATATCAGCATTCCGAGCTTAGTTTTTGGTTGGATCTATTTTAAAACAAATAATCTACTAGTACCGATTTTTGTTCATTTCATAATGAATATCGGGATGACGATGTTATTCAAATACAAATTAATACGCTTTAAGAAATGATTACACAATTAACGGGTGGGAGTCTAGCCAAGGAAATGTGTGGTGATCAAAAGGAGGTTTATTTCCATGAAAAGAACTTTTAGTATATGGTCAATCATTTTTATCGTTTTAGGATTAGTAGCACTCATGGTCAATTGGATGACAACTGAAATAATTGAACCTGCTATTCTCATAGGATATTTCTTCTTACTATTTAGCGTGATCTTTAGTTTTATCGCTTTTTTGAAAATGGAAGAAGGCGTACTGAAAATACTATCAAGCGTATCCTTTTTCATTATTTTACTTTGTCTTGTGTTGATTGAGCCACTTATGTTTATTTATATATTAACTTGGTTAAAAAACTTTTTTTAACATTTGTGCGCCATTTTGGCACTTATGTTAAGCAAACGTTCATTGTCTGGTGCAATTAATAGGCCGATCCTGAGTTGCTAAAAGGAGGACTTATAATCTTGAAAGTTAAAAGTAAACTGTTGCTAAGTTTCACCTTGTTTTTATCTGTTTTTGTATTAGGAGCTTGTTCAAAAGAGGAGTCAGAAGATGCGAATAAGAAAGTGATCCAGGCGGTGCTTGAACTTCAATTCGATGGCCCCGACGAAAAATTCATGTCGCTTATTCATGATCCCCAATACACTACAATTATTGAGGGTTCTGAAGTGAATCCAGAATTGGATAAATATGTACAAGAAGAATACGGTCCATACTTTACACAGTTTTATGTTGAAGCCTTCCTTAACACTACTGGATTGATTTATCCTGTGACTGCTTATGTATCGGAATATAAGCTGAACTTAAAGGATGTAGTTATTGAGAAATTCAAGGATATTACCAATCGCTATACTTTCATAGCAACAGTTGGCTACCAGCAAGAAGGAGAAGAAGAAAAAATTGCTGATGTATCAGGTAGCGTTCTCTTTTCTACCGATGAAAAAGGAAAAATCGGCAAGTTGGAATATGAAGATGATAATGGTCTATTAGCAGAATTGAATAAGCAATAAGTAGTTCAAACTGGATTAGAGGTAAAGTGAGTTTCGGTCAGTATATTTTCGAAGAACCGAACCGTAAGATAAAAAGCCATCCCCTCGACAAGTGGAGGGAATGGCTTTCGTTCATATATCGCAAAACTATGGATTACAGCTTTGCCCAACGTTCCTCTAACCAATTCATAAATTCTACACCTTTGTCGCCTTCATATGCATCAAAGACATCTAGACGCATACGTTTTAGTTTATCCGCAAAGTCTTCCACCGAATGGTCCTTCGGCAAGCTCTTTTTGACGCGAAGGAAGATCTTGTCTGTGTTTTTAATAATATCAAAACGTGCAGGTAAAGGCTTCTCTACGTCCTCGCCAAACGCCGCAAGCGCTTCATAAGCTGCTACTTGCACCTGGCGGACAGGATCATGCTGCATACGATTTTTTAATAAATCTATGATTTTGTCATGTTGATAAGCCGATAATACGTTGACTGCTTCTAAACGTTCTCGCCAGCTAGACGTATAATTAGCCTGTTTTTTAAATGTTTCATAATGCTCAGGTAATGCTGTTTCAAACTGTTTCAAGTGATTGCACCTCTTTTTTTAACTAAAGGAAGAATGGATTCTTCTTCTTTTGCTTCTCTTATTATACGTTGTCTGGGTGAAAATAGCGATGAATCGTTGGTATCTGAAAAGTCAATAGATGCCTTCACAATAGTAACAGAAAGAAAAGGAACGAAACATTGTGGCTTGAATTCAAAACCATTGTAAAAACGAACTCTTTCATTCATTATGAACGTATGAATAGGAGAGCTATGCTTGTTCCGCACATTGTGCAAAGCCCCGATTGGGTAGTACAATCAATAAAATGGGAGAGTGAAGTATGGAAACGGAAAAACGAATGGAATTGGTTAATGTGATTGTTGAAGAAGTAAGACCATTATTACAAGGTAGTGAATCAAAAAAAATAGTCGACTATGGGAGTGGTTCGGGTCTAGTAAGTTTAGAATTAACGGACTTAGTAGATTCGATATTGCTCGTGGACTCTTCAAAACAGGCATTACAGGATGCAGCAGATAAAATTATGACAAGAGGCATTACGAACTGCGAAGTACTGTATTCAGATTTTACGGAAGACATGCCTGAACTTAAGGCAGATATCGTGTTACTCTCTTTAGTTCTTCTTCATATTCCCGACACTAAATTAATTTTGCAAAGGCTGTTTAGCATTTTACCTACTGATGGCCTGCTAATAATTGTTGACTTTGACAAAAATGATCAAGTCAATCATCCGAAAATTCATAGTGGATTTTCGCATAATGAACTAAAAAGCATATTAGTCGAAGTCGGATTTACGTCGACTACATGTAAGACCTTCTATCATGGGAAACAGATTTTTGCAAATCAAGATGCATCGATGTTTATAGCCACTAGTAGAAAGTGAAATTCCATATAAACCAGCTTGATTGCGTATTCAATGCAATCGAGCTGGTTTGAAAAATAATGTAATACCTACATAAATTGCAATAATCAGTGGAGTTGGAAACAAACAATAATAAAGACGACCACATTAAACCCTGCCATGACTTGCCCGTACTGCGAAGAAAAACAATATCAAACGCAAAAATCCAAAGGGGAAATTGGCATGTTAACTCCGATTGTTTTATTGCCACTGATTATTCAAATGTTCTTTGAGGTGCCAGAAGCTATAATACTTAGCTTATTTCCTATTTTATTCATTTTGGTTATCATTCTATATCCGTTTTTAGTAAAGTTAAATAGCCAAGAGAAATACAAAGGGTAATGCTGAGATTGTTTAATACGCCAGGTTTCAGCGCTATTCAACTGGTTACACAGAAAAAACCATCTATTGGAAAAGGATATACCCTGATCGCTTTAGATGGTTTTTCTTTATATAGTCACGTTAGGCAATAAATAGCGAAATGAAATAAGGGAATGTGTATCTATTAATTCCAATATGAATTTGTATCTCCAATCATGGTTTTCGATGTTTGCAATCCGCCGCCATAGAACCATGCTTCTGTATCCAGATAAATTACATAATCATTCTTATAAGCATTTGTCATTTTCCTGAGCTAATTTTCCCTTCATTCACCATAAAAATAAACGTTTTCCAAAGCTTAGTCCTGTACCGGATGCGATTGTATCATGAAGGATTTATGCTCTTTTAGTAATAAGACCAATAGTTTGTATAAATATCAAATTAAATCCAACAATAAATATAAGCGATAAATTATTGATAAGGGGAGAAGAAAATGATTAATAAAATCGGTCAAGTTATGTTGTATGTCAACAACCAAGATGATGCGGTGGATTTTTGGATAGAAAAAGTAGGGTTTATCGTAATATCAGATGAAGATAACGGTCAAGGAATGAGATGGATTGAAATTGCAGCTACAAAGGAAGCCGAAACAAGCATTATACTTCACAATAAGGCAATAATTTCTGAAATGCAGCCAGAATTGAATCTTGGTACACCTTCATTAATGTTTTTCTCGGAAGATCTCGATAAGTTGCATAGCACCCTGTCAAATAAAAATATCACAGTCGGAGAAATTGTAACTATGCCTTCCGGAAAAGTATTTAATTTTGCCGATAGCGAACAAAATTATTTTGCGGTTATGGAAAAGAGTAAATAACTACTAGTAGCACGTCGCATAAAAGTGGGATTTCGGAATCATTTCAATTAATTTACTTGGAAATTAGGTACAGTTAGTGAAAGGAGGTATTTATATCTTACTGGAAAATATACTGAAAAGTAAAAATAAATTTAAAAAGGAGAAATAATTATGGTTAAAAACTTTTGGGTCAATTTACCAGTTGAAGATACAAATAGATCAAAAGAGTTTTATAGCAAACTTGGATTTTCGACGAATACACTACCTGGTGATAGCGATCAAGTGCAATTAGTCATCGGAGAGAGTAATGCTATCGTAATGCTTTTTCCTGTTTCCACTTTTAAAAACTTCACAAAACATGAAATTGTCGATACAAAACAGGCTACCGAAGTATTATTTTCCATAGATGCAGGGAGTAAAGAAGAAGTAGATGAAATAGCAAAGAGGGCTGTAATGGCTGGAGGCACGATTTTTGGTGAACCTTCAGAGAACCAAGGTTGGATGTATGGGTGCGGTTTTGCTGATCTAGATGGTCACCGTTGGAATGTGTTGTATATGGATATGAGCATGATGCCGAAGGGGTAAGAAATAGAAAGCTGAATTTCTTATCAATTTATCGGGTGTAATTTTGTATAAGAGATCGGTAGCCTATTCAGTAATCGGAACAGGTTCTTAAGTAACGCTAATTGATATTATAAAGTAGTACATATAAACAGAAGAAGTAAGTTTCTTTAATAGGGACATTGAGAGTGTTTACAGGATTGTATAACTAAGTATTAGAAAAATAATATATTAACATTGAATCAATATATATTGGGAGTGGTTATTTGAAAGCTGAAAAAAAATTAAAGGTTTGTGAAAAAGGACATAGGTATTATAAAAGTAGTGACTGCCAAAGTTGTCCTACTTGCGATAAAGAGAATAAACCTGAAAGTGGATTCCTTTCGAAACTAAGTTCACCAGCTAGAAATGCCTTAGTTCATGGGGGAATCGATACTTTGCAAAAACTCTCAAAGTACACCGAAAGAGAAATTCTGAAAATCCATGGTATTGGACCAGCCTCCCTACCTATTATGAGAACTTCATTAGAAGAAAAAGGTTTATCATTTAAAGGATAATAGTTTGCTATACTTTAATTACGAACTCAATATTCAGGGACAATTGTTCAATAAGGATTTCGCCTACATTAATCAATAGACTAATAGACAAGAAACATGCGAAATAAAGTACACTCAAAATAAGTGAAAGTGTCCATGAACTTTGGTTAGGAGTGGTTTACATATTTAGAGGGAATATAAAAAAGATATTAATATCATTATTAACAAATCCACTATTCCTAATTGTATATTGGATTTTTTGTTATGAATTAGCTTTACTCTGTATGTATGGAAGAATAAATCATACTGTTCCTATTTTATTGGTATCTATAGTACTTTTAATTTCTATAATTGCATTTTTTGCAATGAAAATTGTAAAAGCTAAAGAACTTGAACCCAAAAGGTTGATTAAAATGAAGGCATGGAAATACGTTTCTGTTGTAATGATCATGAGCATTACAATATTTTATGGAATGAAGATTTATAAAAGTGCAACAAATTTCGGAGGCGAACTTGCTTGGTTTATTGATAGATTAAAAAATGAAGCTTCAGTTGAGTTTGAACATAACAACATCTATATGGATGGAGTAGAAGGGATTTTTAAAGATATAAATAAAGAATATGCTTTGCCGAAGAAATTATATATGGAAAGTGATTTTCACCTTAAATTTAATCAGGATGGAACCATCACATCATTTGATACTTTTGTTTATGGGAAAAATGCTGATGGGGAAGAGGAAAGTTACCTAATCACTTATGATCAAAATAAGGCGTCTACTATTACTGTAAGATTAAACGGATATCTACATGCCGATTATAATGAGGAAAAGCTAGTGGAACCTCTAATTAGAACGGTTAAGGTTATTCCAGTGAAGCAGACAGTGGATATGTGGAATGAACATACGTATGGGTTAGTTTATTACGGGAAAAGAAATTGGGGCTACAATACTGAGGGGATTATACACATGGATGAGAATGGTATGGAGCAGACTCCTACAAAAACTACATCTGAAATAATTGGCTATACGGTATCTATTTTTGTCCCTGGAAAAGAGAAAGAGATCATACCTGCTAGATATAATGTAATTGGTGACCCAGATTGGAGTCAGTCAAATACGATTCAATATCAAGATAGTTTTGAAGATGATCGGCAAGAAATACTTAATACCAATGAACAGTTTTATCTCTCAAATGAAGTAGGATATCTATTAGATGTTGCGGATAAAGCATTAGGAAGTACTTTATATTCACTCAGAAAGACGAGTGACGGCGGGAAAACTTGGACGGTTATCAATCAAAATCCATTCAATGGAACAGTTGGTAGTGCAGCAGGAATCACTTTTATTAATGAGGAACTTGGATTTTTAAGGGCAGCAAGACCTTCTGGTACTGAAGGAGTACTATTCCGCACAAATGATGGTGGGATATCTTTCGAAGAGGTTAGTTACGCCATGCAGGAAATGAAGTTAGATAGTGGACAATCTATAAATCCATTTGATTTTCCAGGTCTGCCTTTTGAAAAAGATGGGGTTCTTACTATGTTAGTTGGGCAAGGATCGGATGGTGATTACAATGGGAATAGTAGTGGACTTTATCAATCAAATGATCACGGTGAAACTTGGGAGTATGTAAAAGAGGTTGAGAGTAAATAGGCTTATAAAATGAATATTTACAATTTGGAAATATAATAATATCAGTGGTCCTTTTAGTGTCTAACGTGAAACTTCAATCGATATTACTAGTAGTTTAGAAGAACCGCATCGTAAGATAAAATAGCTATACTCTCCACAAGCGGAGGGAATGATGATCCTTCATACATCGTAAAACTATGGAGTATAGCTTTGCCCAACATTTTTCTATCCAGTTCATAGATTCTACACCTTGCGCGTAGGATTTTTTAATAAATTTATGACTTTGTCATGTTGATAATTTGATAGTATTTTAACTGCTTCCAAACACTCACACCATCTAGAGGTATAATTGACTTGTTTTTTATGTTTCATATTGCCTAGGAAATATTGTTTCAAACTTTTAAGCGTAATTGCACCTCTTTTTTAACAAAAAATACTCCTGTTTCTATCATTATACGTTGTCTGGGTGAAAATAGCGGTAAATGGCTAGTAAGGATATGTAAAGAAAATAGAAAACGAATTAACGAAGTATGAATTTACTAGAGTAGGAATACATACTTCTTTTTCTGTAGATATTTATCCTAACTTTGAAAGTTTTTCCCGTCTGTGCACTGCCAAACATAGACGGTAACCTGCCTAGAACAGAGTTAGAATAGAAGGGGAGAGATAAAAAGAAAAAATCATGAGAGCTTTCGGTGCATTGCTGGTCGTGCGCAACATTATCGCTTTTTAATACAAATGTTTCAAGTTATTGATAGTGCGTAAAATGACTGAATCGGACAACCAGTTTCATTCAATAAAATAAGGTGAGTATATATATGCATGTCAACGAACATATTGTCAGCATAGCTGCAGGAACTGCGAATGTTTACACGGCGAGTACTCCACGAAAGAATGATTTTAAGGAGAAAACCACCTTAGTTGATTGCCAACAGAATTTTGAGCTAGACAATCATTTATAAAACAATAGGGTGAGTTAAGCGAGGAAGTCCTACAGAAGACTTTTATTGAAGTCAACACTATTGATTTATAACTTGGTCTTAAAATAATGCCAATTAATTAGTTGAGTTAGACAATGGAGAGTAAATTCTATTGAGCAAATTTAATCATTGAGGAGAATGAAAATATACATTCAGAATGTCCATCCACTATCAGTCGACAATAAGAAATGGAATGCAATTCAAATGTGTTTAAAAGAAGAAGTTAGTATGGTCAACAGAATGGCTGCTACTGATATCAAGTTCATTGCAGGTGTGGATGTAGCTTACTGGGAGGATGAAGGAATTGAATGGGGTGTTTGTAGCATAATCGTCATAGATTATGTTACAAAAGCGGTTATTGAAGAAACAAATAGCGCAGGAATTATCGCAGTTCCTTATATACCAGGATATTTGGCGTTTCGGGAACTTCCCCTAGTTATTAGCGCGGCCAAAAAGCTTACACACGCACCAGATCTATTTATGTTTGATGGCAATGGCTATTTGCATCCAAGGCATATGGGAATCGCAACACATGCTTCATTCTTTCTGAATAAACCAACCATCGGCATTGCTAAAAGTTACTTGAAAATAGCTGATGCCGAATTTGAAATGCCTGAAAGTAGGGTAGGTTCTTATGTAGATATAATTATAAATAAGGAAATATACGGCAGAGTTTTACGAACACATCAAGACGTCAAACCTATATTCATTTCATGTGGGAACTATATAGACTTACCAACAGCAACAACTATTACTGAGGAATTAATAAATGGTGAAAGTCGATTACCCATACCAGTTAGACTGGCCGATTTGTCAACAAAGAGAAATAGAGGTCACTTACGAAACAAGAAATCTTGAATTAGTATCTCGTTATGAAATTTTGCATCATAAGTCTTAATCAAACTGTCATATAAAGAAAGGTACGTTAGGTGGGATGAGAGATCGGGTGCTAATCACACCCACCTGCTCAATTGCTGTTTCATCTGGTCGCTGGCTTTCATGCCCGTATTGGCCAGCTCAAAACTCCGCACTAGTTGCTTATTCTGTCCGTAATCCTCCGCAATCCCAATTATTTAAATCCGCTACATTAATTTTATCCGCTAAAAACTACCATTCCAAAAATAAAAACTAGAACTTAAGAAAGATTTGAAATACTTACTGGAAATAAAAATGACATTCCCAATTAGTTAAGGAATATCATTTATATTTTATTGAAATTAGTTTAATTAGCCATTAAATTTTGCATCATATATAAAGAATATTATTTTAACCATGTACCTACTGGGGCAATTATAACATTATTTTCTTCGAGTTTTGATTTTATACATCTAATGATTTCAAGTGCCCCTTGGGTATCACCGTGAACACAAATACTGTCAGCGCTCATATCAATAACATTACCGTCAATTGTGGTAACGTTACCTTCTAAAACCATTTGTAAAACCTGTTCAGCGGCTTTTTCAGGGTCCTTAATGACTGCGCCTTCTTGTTTGCGGGAAACAAGCGTACCGTCATTTGTATATGTGCGATCCGCAAATACCTCGTGAACAACAGCAATACCTTTTTCGACAGCTAGTTTATGAATAACTGTATTTGCAATTACAAACAATTTTGTGTTAGGTACTGTGTGTAATATTGCATCTGTGACAGCATCTGCTACTGTATGGTTTACATATGACATATTACCCATACTTCCATGTGACTTAACGTGTTGTATTTCTACACCATGTTTTTTGCAAAACGCCTGTAAAGCACCAATTTGATAAATAATATAATTGACTAGATCATCTTTAGCGATATCAATATCACGACGGCCAAATCCTAGTAAATCAGGATAACCCATATGAACACCAATACCTACACCATGTTTTTTTGCCATTTTAACAGTTCTATCCATCACATTTGGGTCTCCTGCGTGAAAACCACAAGCAATATTAGCAGATGAGATTAGTTCAATTACTTCTTCGTCATTACCTAATTTATAAGCGCCAAAACTTTCGCCCATATCACAGTTTAAATCAATGTACTTCATCACTAACTTCCTTTCTACTAGACATTTCAATAAATTGAATGACAATTAGCTCACGAAATAAAAACCAATACAGTAAATTGTTTGCACAAATTTCTACGTTACAAAATAAAGCAAAAGACAAGTCTAAAAAAGCAGGAACAGGTTAACTAAGCTTCCTTATATACTTGTATTAAAAACAGGACATTTTCGCAGAACTGCAAAGTTTGTATAGCTAATAGATTAAGTTGTTTTATTCGGTACGGAAGTTAAGTAATATTGGTTAATCGAACATTAATGGTCTTGCTACTTTTGAATAAGTTCCACCATCTACACGTAAAGAATGCCCACTAATATAAGAGGCTTCATCACTTACCAAAAACAAACATGCATGAGCAATATCATCAGCAGTTGCTATTCTTCCTAAAGGTTGATAGTCAAGCGTTTGCTTCCATGCCTCTTCAGGATCAGGTAAATTGTTCATCGTCTCATACAACATAGGTGTATCAACTGTACTTGGTAATACTGCATTAACACGAATATTATCCTTACCACAATCAAGTGACATCTGACGTGTTAAAGCTGTCATACCACCCTTTGAAGCTGCATAGGCAGCAAAGCGAGTGATCGTTTTGTCGGCGTGCCAAGAAGCAACGTTAACAATCGCCCCACGTTCTCTTAATCTCATTTCGGGAACTGCATATTTTGAACATAAAAATGCGCCGGTTAAATTAACGCCAAGGACCTTTTGCCATTCATCTAATGATGTCTCTTCTGCAGATTTTCTAATCGATACTGCAGCATTATTAACTAAAACATCTATTCTACCGAATGCACTTAATGTTCTATTCATTAGATTAATGACACTTTCTTCATTAGAAACATCTGTTTTAACAAAAATTGCATCAATTCCTTCTGCCATCAAACCTTCAAGTGCGGCATTTCCGGTATCTTCGTTAACGTCAGCAATAACAATCTTTGAACCTTCTTTACCAAACATTTGAGCTATTGCTTCACCAATTCCACGGCTACCCCCGGTGATTATTGACACTTTATCTTCTAGTCGCATTAATCTCACCCCATCATTAGTTTATTATAAAACTTCAAGTTCCTTTATGGTATTTACGATAACAGACATCGCTTCGTTTAGTTGATCATCAGTTATAACGAGTGGTGGTAGGAGACGGATAACATCCCCATCCGCGGCTCTCATAAATAAAACACCCTTTTTAAAACATTTATTTACTACATCACTGACAAAGCTACGATGAGATGCTTTAGATTGTTTATCTAATACAATTTCAATTCCAATCATAGCTCCTAAATGACGAATTTCACCAATATGTTTTGATTCGAAAGAAAGTTTGTCTTTAATAAATCGTCCGATTTCATTTGCACGCTCTAGTAAGTTTTCATTTTCTATCAACTTAATAACTTCTAATGCTGCAACACATCCTAAAGTATTTCCACTAAGTGTACCCCCAAGTTCTTTTACCTCGGGGAAATTAACGACTTCATTTTTTCCTGTAATGGCACTTAGTGGAATACCTGCAGCAATCGACTTCGACATTACTGTCAGATCAGCTGTACAGTTAAAATGCTCCATAGCAAACATTTTACCCGTACGACCGAATCCTGTTTGTATTTCATCTGCGATTAATACAATACCGTATTGATCACAGATAGCTCTAATTTCTTGTATAAATTGTTTTGAAGGAATGATAACTCCGCCATCACCTTGAACAGGTTCTAAAATAATTGCAGCTACTTCTTCTGGAGAAACCGAGACTTGAAACAATCGTTTAAGTTCATCAACTAACTGCTCATCTGTACGCTCATCTTTAAAGTAATATGGGTAGGGCGCATGATGGACATCTGATGCTAGGGGACCAAATCCCTTTTTGATTGAATTAACTTTCCCAGTTAAAGTCATTGCTAACATTGTACGGCCATGAAATGAACGATCGAAAGATATTATTCCTTTGCGACCTGTATACCGGCGAGCAATTTTCACGGCATTTTCAATTGCTTCTGCTCCACTATTAAAGAAAACAGACCTTTTTTGAAAATTACCCGGAACAATTTGATTTAGTTTTTTAGCTAAATCAATATATGGTTTATGCATCGTTACATTGAAAATAGGATTTATAAATAAATCGAGTTGTTTTTTTAATGCATCAACTACAGGTTTTGGAGAATGACCGACATTTAAACTAGAAATTCCCGCTGCTAAGTCAATATAAGAATTTCCATCGATATCAGTCAGAACTGCCCCTACACCTTTTTCTACTGCAATAGGGTAAGCTGTAGAGATTCCTCTTGCTACAGATTCTTCTTTTTCTTTTAATAAGTCAGTCGACTTTGGGCCAGGTATTGCTGTTTTTATATTTATCGATTTCATTATAATCTCCTTTACTATTAAATCGTTTGATCATGATTTGCAGATAAAATACACGGATCTGTTAATACTTCAATTAAAGCAGGCTTATTAGATGCTAAAGCTCTCTTTAATGCCGGAACAAATTCATCTGTATTGGTAACTCTTTCCCCAAAACCACCAAACGATTCAGCAATTTCTTTATAGTTAGGATTAGATAATTGAGTACCAACCATTCTATCAGGAAATTTACGCTCTTGGTGTGTACGAATTGTCCCGAAAATATTATTATTAATGACAATGGAAACGATTGGAATATTGTATCTAACAGCTGTTTCAAAGTCTTGCATTGTCATCATGTATCCACCGTCACCTGATAACGATACGACAACTTTTTCAGGATGCGCAATTTTAGCTCCAATTGCAGCTGGCATTCCATATCCCATAGCACCCGAAGTTGGTCCATAATATTTACCACCTTCATCATAACGGTAATAACGTGATAACCATGAGAAGAAGTTACCTGCATCACTCGTAATAATCGCATCTTTCGGTAATTGTTCAGATAAATGATGAACTAGACTGTTCATATCAACATAATTTTCTTTTTTAATCAATTTTGGTGTAGAAAAGTCAACGTAATTATTACGAATTTTTTCTTTATTAATCTTTCTTTTTTCGTCTTTATTTTCTGAAACTACCTTTACTATTTCTTCAAGGAAACGTTTTACGTCCGAGACTATCGGTAATGTCGGTGTATAAACTTTACCTAATGTTTCTTCAGAAGCATCGACATGAATGAGTTTTGAATTTTCATTTAGTAATGTATAATCAGATGTCGTCATTTGTGAAAATCTAGTTCCTAAAGCAATAACTAAATCACTATCTTTAATATATTTTAATAAGTCTGGGCGTGCGCCAATTCCTAATGATCCCACATAGTTATCATGGGAGTTTGGAAAGGAATGGAAACGTCTAAAAGCTGAAGCAACGGGTGCTTGAGTTAACTCTGATAACTTAACTAGCATTTCAGTTGCATCAGACAATACGATTCCACCACCGGCAATTATAATTGGACGTTCCGCTTCTTGAATTAATTTAGCAGCTTCATTAACTGCCAAATTATCAGGGGAGATTGTACTCGATTTAAATTTTTGATGTGTGATTTTTGTGACAATGTCATCGAGCATATCTTCTGGCAATGAAACAAGTACTGGCCCTGGACGACCAGAACGAGCAATATGGAAAGCGCGGTGCAGTAACTCAGGAACACGATCTGCGTGGTTAATTTCTACTGTCCATTTGCATAGATGGCTGAAAAAACCAACGAAGTCAACTTCTTGGAATGCTTCACGATCTCTAAACTCACGTTCAACTTGACCAATTAATGCTACAAGTGGAGTTGAATCTTGGTGTGCTGTATGAATACCAATCGATAAATTCGTTGCACCAGGTCCTCTTGTTGCCATACACACTCCAACCTTACCTGAAGCCTTTGCATATCCTTCAGCCATAAAAGAAGCTCCACCTTCTTGTCGGGTAGAAATATATTCAATGTTTTGGTGCTCATAAATTGCATCAAGTACGTTTAAATAACTTTCACCTGGCACACCAAAGATCTTAGTTACGCCTTCTTTCTCCAATACATCAACTATTAACTGACCGCCTGTTAGATTCACTGTATTTACATCTTCATCTTCTAATACATCAACTGCTATCTGTCTGTCTGTTAATTTCATTTTATTCACCCTTTATATTTTAATAGACTGCTGTTTCAATTACTAATTCATTTGTTTTAAATCGCTCTACTGAAAGTGAAGATATATCCATTGTTTCGAACTTTCCTAAACGAATCAGTTCAGATAACGCTTTTCCAGCGGCTGGTGCATGTTGGAATCCGTGACCACTAAATCCTGATACAATAAAGTATCCACCCAAGTCTGGATGGCCACCTATTATTGCATTCTGGTCAATATAGTTATAATCATATAAACCAGTCCACCCATTTTCTAATTTAAGTTGTTCGAAATGAGATGAACGTGTAGCTAAAACAGGCCAAATTTCTTCTTCAAAAAAACTCTTTTCAAGGTTAAAGTCGTAGCCATAAGGAACATCATTTGCCCAGCCAACGACTACTTTTGATCTTTCACTTCTGAAATGTAGACCGGTCGGATCAAATGTAAATGGAATTTCATGTTGGAATTTCAGTTGGGTATCAATTGAAAATAATTGACGTCTTAATGGTTTTACGGGAATTTCGAGTCCGATTTTTGCACTTAAATCACCAGACCAGGGGCCTGCTGCATTAACAACAATTGGTGCGAAATACTTATCACCATTAGTAGTTTGAATACCAATTGCTTTATTACGCTCCGTTAAAATTGTATCAACCTCTTCGTATATAAAAGAAACACCGTATTCTCTTATTTTCCTGATATACGCTTGTAATACAGAATACGGGTCTGCATTTCCGGCTTCTGGGTCAAATACAGACCCTACCAAATCTTCAACATTTAATTCAGGGAAAAAAGATTGTGTTTCCCTTTGATTCATAAACTTTGTTTTAACACCTAATGTTTCTTGTGTTTTTAAAATATCTTCAAAGATTGGCATTGATTTTTTATCAAGTAAATATAAGTAACCGTTTTCATTGAAGTTGATTTGTGCATTCTCACCATCGAATGCCATCTCCTCTTCAAATTTCTTATATACTTGGTAACTATATTGACTCATTCGAATGTTAACTTCTGTACTAAAAGTTTGACGAATTCCACCTTCACTTCTAGGTGTAGAGGAATATTCGTATTTATTATCCTTTTCGAATAGTGCGATTTTCCCGGTATAACCGTCTTTGTACAAATTGTAGGCTAAACTGGATGCCATAATTCCTGCGCCAACGATAATCAAATCGTAGTTATTTGACATTGATATCTCTCCTAAATATTTAGAATTTATTTTCCTGTTTAATTGGACACCTCTACAAATACATAAATTGCTTATAGAGTTTCGCACATTAATTGTATTCTAAATAGATCGATAGATTCCATTACCATTTTTTACGAAAATTCAGTCTATTGATTTGATTTTATAGTGCACCTTGTACAAAAAATGCTTAATATGTATTTGTTTTAATTGTTTTGTCATATATAATAGAACAGAGTGTTGTAATAAGTGAGTAAAAGAGGTAATATATCCCAAATTCTAAAGTTAACAACACCATCTTTCGTGCACTTATTGTTTTATTCATATTTTAAATGGGATTGAGGCCTTCGTGTAATGATAGATAGACACATAAATGATGATTTAGAATTGCACCTGTGCTTTATCTAATAATATAAATTAATTTAAAACTATCAGAAACGGAAACTATTAATTGTTCCTTATATTTTGTATAAAGCCACTAAAACAACAGTGCTACCTTTATTTAAATATTTACCTTTTTCGCTGTCGATTTGTTTAACTAGTAACTAAAGTTTAGTCACAGCTTATGTGAAGCCAATAATAATAGGATCACTATAGAAATCATAAGATAGGTGGAATATTACAATGTTAGAACAAATTGCACAGAAGATATCAGAAGATACAACTAAAATAATTGGCTTCCCAGTAACTATTTCTGATAAAAATGGATATTTAATAGGAGTAAATGATAATAGTCGTATTGGGATTTTCGACTCTCTTTTAGCGGAAGTTATTAAAACAAAGAAATTAACATTCTTTGATGAGGAGGCTGTCAAAGATTATCCGGATATTTTCCCTGGGGTAGCGGGTCCGATTATTGTAAATGGACAAGTTTTAGGGGCGGTCGGAATAATTGGGAAAACTGGCCAAGACATTGAAACAACAAACTACATTCGACTTGTTAAAAACCATATTGAAATGATTTGTCATGAAACTTTGATGAAAGAAATGAAATCATTACAATCAAATGCAGTGGATACTCTCATTCACTACATATTGAACTATGAAAGTTCACGAAATAACATCGAACAAATTACACGCTACGGCAATATGATGGGATTTAACGTGCATAAAGAAAGAATCTGTATTATTATTCAAATTAGCCGAGAAAATAACGACGATAATACGGAACCATCACTACAAATTTACGATCAACTGTACGAAACAATAAATGAAGTCTTTAATGTAAATCATCATGATATTACGGGTCGACTTACATTTGAACAGTTTTGTATATTAAAAGTTGTCGGTGAAGATACCGAAAAACTATTTAATGATATTGAACGATACGCACAGCAGCTTAATGATACTTTGTTGAATCGATATAATGTGTCAGCAAAAATTGCTATAGGAAATCCAAGTAGTGGTATTGAAGGAATACAAAAATCATATAACAATGCGCTTATAGCTATGGAGTCAAATGAAAAAACAAATCCAAAACATTTCTTATTTAATTATAACGATTTCTCAAGCAAGCTAAATATTATTATTAATTCCCTCCCTAAAAAAAAGTTTGAGAGTATTTCTTCTACATTAGATACATTTATCAATCACAGTAATTTTAAAGTATTATCGGAAACTTTTCTTATTTATTGTGAAAGTAAATTTAACTTCAGTGACGCTGCCCGTAGTTTGCATCTTCATCGAAATTCATTGATCTATAGAATGAATCAAATAAAAATGATTACAAATATTGATATTAATAACTTTAATCATTGTATTATTTTGTATATATATATAAAAAAGCATCTTATTGAGGTGCACCCCGAAAGTAGAGTGAAAATCTAACATTCGGGGTGTTTTTTATGGCTAAATATAGCGTGGAATTTCAAATGATAATTGCTCAAGAATATTTTGATGGGGAATTGGATACGACTTGTTAGCTTGAAAATATAATGGGAAAGCTAACACACAAATATTGATTTGAGTAAACGTCTATAAGAAATACTGTTTAGAAGGATTGGCTAGAAAGAAAACTAAAAAGGTTTGTTTTGTTCAATTTAAGCTAGATATACTAAGCTTTATGAAAAGACAGTCTGTATTTGAAGATAACGACAGAAGTTATAGCTATCGTAGAATTCAATAAGCACTGAGAAATAAAGGAATTATAGCAATCCATAAGAAAGTAGAACGACTCATATTACGGAATGTAAATGTTCTGATGAGGTGAACTATATCTCAGTCCCAAAGCGCACGTACGAAGAACTAAACGAGATTTCGAATTACATATTGAGTATTCTAATAACGAACGAATCAAATAGAAATTGGCTGGCATGAGTTGGGAACAATACCGTCTTCACACCAGCGAATTAGCTGCACAATTTAAAACTCTAAATTTTAGGGATCATCACATATTAACGCTTCTAATTGAGGACCACGTATAAAGTGCACAAATTTATACGTGAATTCGAAACAAAGATTGTATATATTGTGAATAGCTATCAATAAGAAAAAGAATTAAACTGAAGCTGTAAACGTAAATGACTAAATAGTGTAAATTTAGAAAGCGTTTTCAAAAAATCTGATTTGGGGGGATTTTATGAAAAGAAGATTACTTTTACTGCTCGTAGCAATGGCATTGTTAGTACTAACGGCTTGTGGTGGCGAAGACGAGAAAGAAAAAGTTGCTGTTAACAAAGAAAATGATGACGAAGAATATGTATTAAGATTAGTACATTCACACCCACAGGCTTCAATGCACCATAAATATGTTGAATGGTTGGATGAGGAAGTTCAAAAACGTAGTAATGGACGTTTGAAAATTGAAACCTATTCAGATGGTCAGCTAATGCCGAGTGATCAGGAAATTCCGGCCATGCTTCAAGGGCAAGCTGATATGGTTCACTCAAGTTCAGCAATTGCCGGTAGTTTCGATCCAATTTGGCACTTCTTCGATTTACCGTTTCTATTTAACTATGACCCGAATGATAACGACGTATATTTAGACAACAAGAAAGCTTTTATTGATAGTGAAAATGGTGGAAGAAAAATTGCTGGACTTATGGAATCCAAAGGGGTTAAAGTTCTTTCAATGAGCTCCACTGATATGTACGGTACTATTTGGACCGGAGATGAAAAGAGAGTAATCACCAGCCCCGAAAGTGCTAAAGGTTTAAAAATTAGAGTCCCAGGAGGCCCAATAGCTTCAGAGACTTTAAAATTGGTAGGGGCAAGCGGAACATCAATTCCAGGACCTGAATTACCAACAGCATTACAACAAGGCGTAGTAGATGGCATGGTTATTGTTCCATTATATGTATACGACAGTAAATTACCAATTAAAACCCAATCGCTTTATCCGTTAATTAGTTATGTTATGCCAGTAATGATTTCGATGGATAAGTTCAATTCATTACCAGAAGATCTACAAGAAATTTTAGTTGAAACAGGCAGAGACTTAGAAGAGTATGCAGATAAGTTAGTAAGAGAAAAAGGCAAAGATGTCTTCGAAAAGCTTGAAAATGATTATGGCGTGAAAACCTACTATCCAACAGATGAAGAAATTGAAGATTGGAAAGAGGCAACAAAGGGCATGTACGATAGTTACGAAAAAACTGAACCGCGAGCGGCAGAATTTATTGAAGAAGCAGAAAGAATTAAAGAAGAAATGAAATAGATAATTATCATACAATAAAATAACTTTGAACTAAGAATTAGCTTGAAGAAGAGGGTAGATTGGGATTCCCAATCTACCCTATCTACGTATTTTTTCGATATGATATTGTTTTTTGTATTTCCTGTATCTAGCGAAAGTAGTCAAGGAAGGTTTTACATTTGATGGGTTTCGCTAGATACAGGACATTGCACGAATGAATGTCACTTTGAAAGGAACGTAACTTATTCGTATCCAACAGTTTGATTGATATTAAAAAACTGGTACGGATTTTTTATTTATTTAAGTAATATAATTTATTCTTTACGTTTACTTTCTATCATGTATATGTATAGCGAATTACACTGATCTGGATGAATGTAAATAAAATAAGCATAGTAGAGGATAAAAGAGGAGTTAGAAATATGGAAAAAATAAACGTGTTAGATAAAATAACTGATAATTTAGATAAGTTATTGGAATACTTCGCTATTGCAATGTTGGGAATTAGTGTTTTATTAGCTTTCTCAAATGTGATAATGCGATATGCATTTGGAATTTCACACGAAATTTTAGCAGAAATTTCGATTTATACGATTGTTTATGGCGTGTTTTTCTATATGGGACCATTAATTAGACAAAATGAACATATTAAAATGAGTGCATTACATGAAATACTTAGTGAAGAAGTTTTGGTTTATATTGATTTACTAATTAATATAGTCCTTGCTCTAACATTTGCTTTTTTAATCTATGGTGGATATAACTGGTCATTTTCTTTACTAGGGATGAATATAAAAACTTTATCCGGTGGAATGTTATTATTCGTCCCAGCGCTAGCGATTTTAATTGGAATGATTATTGGATTACTTTATTCAATACTAGAAATAATAAAAGGTATTAAAACGATAAGCGACAGATAGAAGGTAGGGGTTACGTATGATTATATTAATTGGTCTAGTTATATTTTTAGCTTTTTTAATTATAGGAGCTCCGATATGGCTTAGTTTGAGTATAAGTGGGGGAACAATACTCTTTGGTTTTTTAGGTCTACCTATTGAAACTGTTGTGTCGCAATATTTAATTGCAACTGACAGTTGGATTTTATTGGCTATTCCGTATTTTTTATTGGCAGGTAATTTAATGACTGATTTAGGAATGGCAAAAAGAATGTTGAAATTCATTACAAACTTAGTTGGTCATTTACCCGGTGGAATGCCATCTGCCGCAGTATTGTCCTGTGTGATTTTCGGAGCGCTATCTGGCTCATCTGCCGCAACGGTTGTAGCTGTTGGGGCAATGGTTGTTCCACAGATGCTCAAACTTGGTTATTCAAAAGAACAAAGTATGGGGATCGTTGCAACTTCTGGTACTTTAGGACAAATGATCCCGCCTAGTGTTTATATGATTGTTTATGCATCAATGACTCAACAAGATGTCGGAATGATGTTTATGGCGGGAATAATACCTGGACTATTTATTGCAACCGTATTGATTATTACTGCTGTTATTCTGACATATAAAGTAAAACCAATGTCACAAGTTAGACCAAGTAAGAAAGAAGTTATCAAATCATTCCTCTATGGATTACCTTCATTATTAATGCCGATTATCATACTGGGCGGTATTTATTTAGGTATATTCACACCAACTGAAGCAGCAGCAATTGCGGTTGTCTACGTACTTCTAATTAGTTACATTTTTAATCGTAAGGATTTTAAAAAGAAAAATATTATTAAAAGTTTTATTGCTTCAATCAAAACAACGACTGTCATTTACTTATTATTATGTGGAGCAGTTTTGTTTTCAACAGCATTAATGTATATACAAGTTCCGGCTCAAATCACTCAATTTGTATCTGAGTTAAGCGTCCCGAGTTGGCTTATTTTACTAGCAATTTTAGGGCTATATATCATATTCGGTATGTTTTTGGACGCATTACCAATCTTATATATTACTATTCCAATTGTTTTCCCTACAATTCTTGCATTAGGTTATGATCCAGTGCATTTTGGTGTAATTACAGTAGCATGTATGATGATTTCACAAGTAACGCCACCTGTTGGTATTAGTTTGTTCGTATTAAGTGGTCACTTTAAAGTAAAGGTAACTACAGTCATAAGGGGATCTGTTCCTTATTTAATTGCGCTAGTTTTAGCTACAATTGTACTTATATACGTACCCTGGTTCAGTACTGTACTAACAAAATAACTTTTTTGCTGGAGGAATGCCTATGTTAATTATTAGTGAAGAAGATGTACTAAAAAATTATAGTATGAAGCAGTGTATAGAGGATGTTGAAAGAGCGTTTGCACTTTCGAAAAGATCTGAAATTGTAATACCTTTTAGAACGCTTATGCATCAAGGTGAGGATGGCGCACATACATTATACATGCCTTCATTTGTCCCAGAAATTAATTATTCTGCTGTGAAAATTGCGAGTATATTTCCTGGTAATGAAGAATATAACATTCCTAGGATCCAAAGTACTATTGTGTTATCAGAATCAAAAACTGGTCAACACGTAGCAAATATTGCTGCATCAGCTTTAACGATGTTAAGAACAGGTGCAATAAGTGGAGTCGCAACGAAACATATGGCAAGAGAAGATGCGAGAACTCTATCGGTTATCGGCTGTGGTGTTCAATCTTTTGGTCAAATACTTGCAATTATGGAGGTTCGAGACATTGATAAAATTTATCTTTATAACCGAACAAAAAACAAAGCATTTGATTTAAAAGAAAAGGTTACCAAGCAATACCCTAATTGGAATGGTGAAATACTAATTGTCGATTCTGCAAACGATGCTGTAAGTAAAGCAGATATAATAGTTTCAAGCACATCGGCAAATACACCGGTTTTTTCAGGGGAATATGTAAATGCAGGAACTCATATCAATGCAATTGGTTCATGTGAACCAACTAAACAAGAATATGATGTTGAAACATTAAAAAAAGCGAATAAAGTTATCGTTGATACTTTAGAAGGAGCTAAAGGAGAAGCAGGTGGATTGGTTATCCCCAATGAAAAGGGAGAATGGTCGATCGAAAATATTTATAGTGAACTTGCAGATATTGTTGTAGGTGAAAAAGTAGGTCGTGAAAACAAAGAAGAAATTACTTTACTTGATTCGGTTGGAGTAGGCTTTTTAGATACAGTCTGTGCAGCATCAATATATGAAAGTTTTTAAAAAGTAAGATGAAAGCTATTCGGAATTCAACAAATGTAATCCTTTAATATGATGATGAACCAAATTATCAACAAACTAGAAATCGAGCACCAATCGATTTAAAAAGACTAAAACAAAATGGGAATTCAATTTTGTAAACGATCGATTATGAAATTGACTTATATAAGTAAGTCATGAACTTAGGAATATATGAAGGGGGATTACTACTATGTATATTAATGGACAATGGATTGAAACTGAAGATAAATTACGCATGTCTAGTCCCGCAACTGGGGAATTTACTTATGAGGTAACTAATGGAACAGAAGAACATGTCCAGCAAGCGATTGATGCGGCGGATGAAGCATTTAAGACATGGTCGAAAATCTCCGCAAAAGAAAGAGCAAATTATTTGATAGCTGTCTATAGAAAAATGGAGGAAAAGAAAGAGTTTTTAGCAGAAGTTATTACCAAGGAAATGGGGAAGCCGATCAAGGATGCTAGAGGTGAAGTTCAATCTTCAATTGAATATTTTAGATGGTTTGCCGAAGAAGCTCGTCGAATATATGGTGAAACAATACCTTCCGATTCACATGATAAAAGAATTTTAGTTATTAAACAACCGATTGGCGTTGTTGGAGCAATCACTCCATGGAATTTTCCGTTATCTATGGGTGCACGTAAGGCAGCACCTGCAATTGCGGCAGGATGCACACTTGTTATTAAGCCTTCAAGTAAATCACCACAATCGACAATAGAACTGGCGAAAATATTTGAAGAAGTTGGCTTGCCTAAAGGTGTATTTAATGTCGTAATGGCAAATTCATCTAAATTCACTGAAGTATTAATGGATAGTAAAAAAGTAAAAAAGATTACGTTTACTGGATCTACAGGTGTAGGAAAATTACTTATGGAAAAATCGGCGAAAACAGTAAAACGAATTTCGATGGAACTTGGCGGTCACGCACCTTTTATTGTATTTGATGATGCCAATATCGAACAGGCTACCGAAGACTTATTATCAACTAAATTCAGATGTTCTGGTCAAATGTGTACTTCAACCAATCGAATTTACGTTCAAGATACAATTGCGGAAAAGTTTACAGAGTTAATTATAAATAAAGTTAGAAATTTAAAAGTAGGAAATGGTCTCAAAGAAGAAACGAATGTTGGGCCTTTAATTGATCAAAATGCAGTAACTTTAGTTAAAAAACAAATAGAAGATGCTGTAAATAAAGGAGCCCATAAATTCGAAAATAAAATGGAGCTATCTGAAGCTGAAAGAGATAATGGAAACTTTGTTAATCCTACAATATTAACAAATGTTACACCTCAAATGAATATATATACTGAAGAATCATTTGGTCCTGTCGCTCCAATTATTGTCTTTAATTCTGAAGAAGAACTTTTGAATATGGTTAATCACGATAGCTACGGCTTAGCTTCATATTTATACACTGATAATATGTCTCGAATCATTCGCGTATCTGAAGCATTAGAGTATGGGATGGTAGGTGTAAACGATCCACTTCCATTTGTCGTACAAAGTCCTTTTGGAGGCGTTAAAGAGAGTGGAGTCGGCAAAGAAGGCGGACACCAAGGATTAGATGCTTATCTTGAAGAAAAGTTAGTTGCTATAAAGTATAACCTATAAGTAATAAAATAAATTGCATTTATGAACTGTCCTCTTAATAGGTAAGTCAGTTTCATAATTGCTTTTTTATAGTGCGAAAAAAGACAGCATTTACAAATTATATTTCAAAATATCAATGATGCGGTTAGATTTGTTTAAACGGACATCTCTTCCGAATACTTACTAAGTATTTACTTTTTGTGTACACTTGCTCGGTAGTGTACAAGGGCTTGGAATTATGAGTTTCATTCATGTTAAAGACTCAATTTTAATATCTTTGTTAAAAGTGTACGGTTTCACGATACTATGAACAACTATTTTCGTACAGATTGCCAATATCTTTTAACTTAATAGGTGGTTTACAATTAAAACAAGATAGGTGTCTGAAAATAGAAACAACTACATTTTTTCATTACATTAAATCGAAATCAAATGCTTGTAAACATAATGTGATTTTAGAAAATGAAGTTAAAAATCAATCAACATTCTACTAAAGACTGAATTTTAGAGGTGAAAATATGAGTATTGAAAATAACCAATATCCTTCTTATTATCCCATGGGTGACCGTGCGATTGTGGCACAATTTGAAAACATTATAAGTATAGATGTAAGTAGAAAAATACAATCATTTTTATATATGATTAAAAAACAGGACATTAAAGGAGTTATAGAACTATTACCGGCATATAACAATTTAACAATCGTATATAATCCGGTAATCATCAAATACGATGAACTGGTTATGGAATTTAAAAAAATCGAGAAAGACATATCCGATGATGTAAAAATAGAAAGTAAAACAGTTCATATTCCAGTAGCCTTCGGCGGTGAATATGGATTAGATATAGATGAAATTGCTGAAAGAGCAGATCTGACATCGTCCGAAGTAATTAAAAAGTTACAGAGTAAAAGCTATTATGTATATATGATTGGATTCATAGCTGGATATCCTTATTGTGGTAATATCGATGAAAAATTGCGTTTTAAACGGCGTTCCAATCCTCGTATGAGTGTAAAAAAAGGTACAGTTCAAATTGCTGATAAACAGGTAGGAATATTCACTATGGATGCACCATCTGGATGGCATATAGTTGGTTGGACTCCTATGGAAGTTTTTAATCCACATCATTTACCTCCTGGGTTATTAAGTGCAGGGGATTATGTAAAGTTAGAACCTGTTAGTTCAGATTTTGTTAAAACCTGGGATAAAGAGAAGGAGAAGGAGTGGAATCGCAATTGGAATATGTAAATATCTTGAAACCCGGATTATTAACGACAGTTCAAGATCTTGGAAGACGAGATTATCGAATTTATGGTGTTTCAGTATCAGGTGTAATGGATCCGCTTTCATTTAGATTGGCTAATACTTTAGTAGGGAATCATGAAAATGATGCAGCAATTGAAATAACGATGATGGGACCTACTATTAAATTCGAGACGAAGACTGCATTCTCTATTACAGGCGGAAATTTATCCCCGAAATTGAATGGAAAGAGCATTGATATGTGGAAAGTTATTTTTGCGAAGGCAGGAGATGAACTAAGTTTCGGTAAATACATTTCAGGTTGTAGATCATATATCGCGTTGGCTGGTGGAGTGAACGTTCCAGTAGTTATGGGAAGTCGTGCGACGTTTACTCGTGGTCATTACGGTGGATATATGGGAAGAGCCTTAAAAAGAGGAGACAAATTATATTTTAATAAACCTGATTTTAATATAAAACAATTACAAGGTAGAAGATTACGAACGAATGACATCCCAGATTTTGGTGAAGAGCGTCCAATTAGATTTATATTAGGTCCACATATAGAACGTTTTGTAAATAAGTCCATTGAAACTTTTTCAAATGCTACATATAGTTTATCAAATTCATCAGATCGAATGGGTTATCGTTTAGAGGGTGAACAATTAATCCATAAAGATGGTGCTGATATAATATCTGACTTTATAACACCGGGAACAATTCAAGTGCCAGGTAATGGTTATCCAATAATCCACATGGCAGATTGCGGAACATCCGGTGGTTATACAAAAATTGGTGTTGTCATAACTAGTGATATACCCTATGTTGCTCAGAAAAAACCTGGCGATAAAATTAAATTTCAAGTATGTGATATTAACGAGGCACAAAATGAATATCGAAAGATTGAAAAAATGTTATACGATATTGAATTAAATAATAAACTATTGTCCAGAAATTAGTGTATAACGGTTGGAATTAAGTTTTATTTCAATCGTTTATTGTTTAATAAAAGAAAATAAGACTTATTTTATTAGAAAGCGAATATTCAATTTCCAAGGAGTGGTATGATGAATCGACTATCTACAAGTGAGCTATTGAATCTTATAGAACAAGAAATACCAAGGGAAAGAATACTGGATAGCTTAGCTAATCGTTACTCATACAGTTTTGATGCATCATTTGGTGAATATTTACCTGACATTATCGTACAAGCCACTACCAAGGAAGAGGTTTCATTTTTATTAAAGTTAGCAAATGAACATCAATTTCCAGTCTATCCTCGTGGAACCGCTACATCATTAAGCGGAGGTTCTTTGGCGGTACACGGCGGCGTAATGTTAGATATATCGCAATTCGAAAAAAAACTTATTGTAGACCAAGAAAATTTATTAGCTATTGTATCACCAAGTGTTATTACAAGTGAAATTCATGAAGCAGCTGAAAGTGTTGGTCTTTTCTACCCGCCAGATCCAAGTAGTTCACATGTATCAACAATTGGTGGTAATATATCAGAAAATTCGAGTGGTCCCAAAGGTTTGAAATATGGAACAACTAAAGAATATGTAATTGGTTTGGAAGTTGTTACACCTACAGGAGAAATTATTCGCACTGGAGGAAAAACAGTAAAAAATGTAACAGGGTATGATTTGACGCGACTTATTGTTGGTTCTGAAGGAACCTTAGGTGTTATTACAGAAGCGATAATTAGACTTATACCTAAGCCTGCTGATCGAAAAACACTTTTGGCATCTTTCGATTCAGTGATTAACTCTGGGAAAGCAATTACGAATATATTGGCATCGGGAATATTACCGAGTGCCATGGAGCTAATGGATAATGCATGTATAGTTGCAGTAGAAAATTATATGCCAAGTGGTTTACCAACTGAAGCAGCGGCAATCATAATTATTGAAGTAGATGGACATAAAGTTGCAATACAGGAAGAAATTGATAAATGTGCAGAGGTATGTGAACGATTTAATGCAACAAGTGTAAAAGTAGCCAAAAATGAACAAGAACGAGAGCGGATTTGGAAAAGTAGACGAATGGTTTCTCCAGCAATAACACAATTAGGCCCTACAAAAATATCTGAAGATGCAACAGTGCCAAGAAGTAAAATTCCTGAAATGATGGAAAGACTCGGTGAAATTAGGGAAAAGTATAAATTAAACTTAGTTGTTTTTGGACATGCAGGTGATGGAAATCTACACCCGAATATTTTAACCGATATACGCAATGTAGAAGAAATGAAGCGTGTAGAAGATGCGGTTAGTGAAATTTTTGAAGCGGCAATAGAATTAGGTGGAACATTGTCAGGTGAACATGGCATTGGTTTATTAAAGGCTCCTTATATGTCCTTAGAGCTGGGGGAAAATGGATTATTGATGATGGAAAAAATTAAAGAAGCTTGGGATCCGAAAAACATTTTGAACCCAGGAAAAATATTTCCGGAGGAAGGACAAAAAAAGGTGGTGTTAATTTAACATGAAAACAGATGAAATTGATAAAAAGTACAGTAATAAATTGTATGAATCAGCTTATGATGCTGCAAATATGTGCGTTCAATGTGGTTATTGTTTACCAGTATGTCCTACTTATTTAACGATGGGTAATGAAGCACAATCTCCAAGGGGACGAATCAATTTAGTGAAGATGGCAGCTGAAGGTAAGATTGATATTTTAAATGACTTAAAAGAACCGATGGAATTATGTTTAGGGTGTCGAGCGTGCGAGGTTGCTTGTCCTGTTAACGTTCCATATAGTGAAATTTATGAATCGGCATTGAATGTGATTGCTGAAAATAAAAAGGCTTCAAAATCATCGCATACTATGCCAGATAAATTGTTACAAACTATGCTGAAAAATTTATTCCCTAAAAAGAAACATCTACGTACAGCAGGAAGCTTTTTATGGTTTTATCAATCATCAGGTTTAAGTAAATTAACACAAAAGACTAAGATTATGGAAATGGTTTCTAAACCAATGGGGCAATTTGAACGGGCTTTACCAAAAGTAGAATCGCCAAATAAACGTTATAAATTTGGTGAGCATTACAAAGCTGTTGGAGAAAGGAAAATGATTGTCGCTTTTTTTCCAGGTTGTATAATGGATGCAGTTATGTCAAAAATTAATCGTCAATCTATTGAATTACTACAAAAATGTGGAATTGAAGTTGTAATACCTCAAAATATAACTTGTTGCGGTGCACTACATAGTCATCAAGGTGAAGTAGATGCAACAAAGAAATTGGCAAAACAGAATATCGAAGCATTTGAAGAACTAGGTGTCACTTATTTGATTAACAATGCTGGTGGTTGTGGTGCGATGTTATATGAATACGATAAATTACTTGCTGATGAACCTGAATGGAAGAATCGTGCAAACAAATTCGTTGCTAGATCGAGAGATATTACTGAAGTATTGGCTGAAATTGACGAAATTCCATATGAAAAAGAATGGAGAGGTGTTATCACCTATCAAGATTCTTGCCATTTACGAAATGTTCAAGGAGTCATTGATTCACCTAGAAAATTATTAAAGTCAATTCCAGGAGCCACATTTGTAGAACTAAAAAACAGTCATTTATGTTGTGCATCCGGTGGAATATATAATTTACTGCACTTTGAAGAATCGATGGAAATACTAGATGAGAAAATGTTACACGTAATAAAAACTGAAGCAAGTACAATTGTTACCACAAACCCGGGGTGTTTATTACAAATGCGTTTAGGAATTGAACGTAGTGGCAGTAAGAATAAAATGCAAGGACTTCATTTAATGGAAGTAATAGCAGAAGCATGTGGAATAAATTAATAAAGTAGGAAATCGTTTAAGTAATATTATAGCAAGGTATATTAGTTATCAACTATAGGGCCTATCCAAACAATACATTTCAAAATACAGCATCTCCTTCGTACGATTAACGTATCAAGGGTTGCTGTTTTCATTTCTGAAGAAAAGTTAACAATCGTTCCCATCACATTCTTCCTTTATTAGTAAGGGGCATTCCTTTATTCTACTTTGAAGCCTCCATCACCGGAGATTGATCTATTCCATGGATTTTACGCTTATTTGAGGAAAACCGACTCTATTGTGTTTTATATAGAAGCGAACATGATTTGACCATAGTTAAAATTCAAAAAGCACGAATGAGTGAAGAACTTTTTTATTGGCGATGTATAGTGCAAAATGAAAGAATATTATTTTTCCACTTTACAAGGGGAGGCGAGTGTGTTAATTTTTGCCGGGCAAACCGGTCACGTATTGCTTGGTTACCCGGCTTGGAACTTAATCCCTTAGAGGCTCCGTGTCAAGTGGTTATCAACGCATAATGTTTTGCAATCTTTACTTTTAAAAACTGTTTTATTCCCAAACTGACAAGCGTTCCGACAGTTTGTTTCCATACAATACTAAAGCGTAGTAAGTTCTTGGGTGTTCGGTAGGAAAGGAATGATATGGGTGGTGAAATCCAGTGGCAATAATCATTTTATCCCTGATAGGTAGATCTTTATTTACAAAAAGGTCTTATTATGTGCACTTTCAAAATTTTTCATAAGGGGTTTTGGCTGAAACTGAGTGTTTGGTGTGCTTTTATCTTGGTTGCAACGCTATATAAAAGGAAATCGTATTGATTGCAGTCTTTATTATAAAAGATCTTATTGGAACTGGAGATAGTGTTGTTAGATGCTTAGTTCGAGGAAGAAATCTCATAAGGACATAAGAAGCCATTAGTGTTGCATAAAGTTAGACAGTTAATGATTAACGCGAGATGAATCTGATCTTTTACCCTATTGTTTTTTATTTTATGTAGATATTAATGCTTAATTTTCATAAAAAAGTAAAGTAATACAAACAATATTTCAAGCGATATAATATCAAAATAGCAATTAAAGGAGTTGGATTTTGATGAAACAAGCATTGAATGGAATTAAAGTTCTTGATTTATCCAGAACTTTGGCGGGGCCATATTGTAGTATGTTGCTTGGAGACATGGGTGCAGATATCATAAAAGTGGAACAACCAGGAAAGGGAGATGAATCAAGATATTTTACGCCCCCAACATGGAATGGGGAAAGTTGTTACTTTCTATCTACAAATCGTAACAAAAGAAGTATTACAATTGATTTGAAATCGCCCGAAGGCAAAGAGATTATTTATAAACTTTTAGAAGAAGCTGATGTTCTACTTGAGAATTTCCGTACGGGTGCCCTGGATCAGTTAGGATTTGGCTATGAAGAGATTAAAAGAATTAACCCCCGTCTAGTATACTGCTCAATATCAGGTTTTGGTCGTACGGGTCCAGAAAAAAGTAAAGCGGGGTATGATTTACTTCTGCAAGGTTTCGGTGGTTTAATGAGTATTACTGGAGATGCTGATCGGCCACCCGCTAAAGCTGGAATGGCGATTGTGGACTTGACGACAGGAATGTTCGCGGCTTATGGTATTTTGACTGCTCTTTTGGCTCGGGGCCAGACAGATAAAGGCCAGTTTATTGATGTAAGTTTGTTAGATGGTCAAATCTCACTTTTAAATCATATGGCAACTGGCTTTTTCGCCACAGGAAAACCAGCAGGACGTATGGGATCTAGTCATCCATCTATTGTTCCCTATCAATCTTTTAAAACCAAGGATCAAGATATTATTTTAGCTGTTGGGAATGATGGTCAATGGGCGAAATGTTGTGATTCTTTGGGGTGGACAGATCTATATAATAATCACAAATATAAAAAAAATAGCGATAGAGTAGATAATAGAAACGATTTGATTCCAATTATCAGTGAAAGGTTATCAAAATTAACGAACGAGGAGATAATTAAGAAACTAGAAGCAGTGGGAGTTCCATGTGGACCAATCCATACTTTAGATCAAGTCCTTGAACATCCCCAGGTTAAAGCAAGAGAAATGGTATTGGATGTTGAGCATCCTATAGTAAATAATTTAAAAATACCAGGATTTCCTGTTAAGCTTTCAGACACTCCTGCAACTTTAACAAGGTATCCCCCGTTGTTAGGTGAGCATACAGAAGAAGTAATGGCGGAATTGGGGTATACTTCTGATGAGATTAAAGGATTAAAAGAACGCCTAGTAATAGGTGGTTTTTCTAAACCAAATATTTAAAATATCTACTCCCATTTCAAGCCGCTCACTTCTGTTTTCTACAATTATTAGGAATCTTGAAAAAGAACTTATTTTATTTTGTAGTGGCTTGGTTAAGTTTACTGCTTTTTAATAATTGGCCAATTCTACAACCAAGTTAGCCCCCTAAGTTCAAATAAAATAATGCCACTATAAAATTTCGTGTATCATTGAAATTGCGAAACAAACAATGAGAGGGAGTGTTATAGTGGCACAACTTGAGAATACTATACAAGACCGTAAAGATAAACACTTGTCACCTTTTGAACGCGGTCAAATCGAGGCGCTTCACAAGGAAAGACATTCCAACCGAGAGATCGATAGACGCATAGGACGCGTTCATCAAACCATTGCTAATGAATTAGAGCGTGTAACCACGACCCAACTTCAAACTGGACGCACACCCTATACAGCCTATTTCGCTGAAACGGGACAGGCTATATATGAACGTAATCGACTCCAATGCGCGCGAAAAGTTAGTTGCTTGTCGTGAGTGTTTTTTGATTTCGCGTGTGGAAAAATCATAGATCAGGACTGGTCACCAGATGCAGTCGTCGGTTTTTCAGCCTGCAATACAATTGTAAGAACCGACCTACAGTGTCCACTAAAACCCTTTTCAACTATATAGATTTAAACTTATAGCACGTTCGAAACATAGACTTGCCCATACTGCGAAGAAAAACAGTATCAAACGCAAGAATCCAAAGGGAAAGTGGATATGTTAACACCGATCATTTTATTCATTCTTATCCTAATTCTGTATTCGTTTTTAGTGAAATTGATTCAGAGAACAAAAAATAATAGTTCCTACAAAAAATCATCTAGTGCAGAATGGGGATAGCCCGAAAGCTATAGATGGTTTTCCTTAGTGTGAATCATTATCAGAACAAACCGCTTAAGTTTTAAGATTGATGTTTTTTAAATTTTCGATGTAAATACTCCTCTGACTTTCCTTTTGGGATGCTAAGAGTTTCCCAGTCCCCATCTTTTATCTCTTTTCCAATATAAACAATTTGACCAACATGATAAGCATAATGTGCCATTTGTCTTTCGATTGCTTCTAGTACAGTGTGTTTCTCACCCCGAATGGTTACATTTTTTAATAAATATTGGCATTCTAATCCATTCAATGTACCAAAAAAAGTATTCCAACCGTTATTCCTTATAGTTATCATTTCCCACTTTGAAGCAATGTCATCCTCAAATTCCTGATCACGATGTCTAGAAGGTTTCTCCCCATCTGTTGTCAAAAAATCAAACCATCTAGATACCATATTGCCACTTAAATGCTTTACAATAATAGCGATACTATTTGATGCATCATTTAATTTCCAGTGTATATCTATCTCTAATAATAGGCTTATTGTTTGATCTCCAAGATGTTTAACGCTTTGAAATCATTCTTGTATAATCATCAAATATTCATTGTCGAGATTCATAAATATATCCCCTCGTTTTGTACAACAATATGGTCTTTTTATTTAATAAGTACAGTCACTTCCGTTAATGAAACGCCTTGGAAGCAATTTAAAAGATAATTCATTCGCCTTTGTCACTCTGATCTTGGTCTTTTTTGACATTCATTTTCAAGGTTGTGTTGATGTTCATTAATGCTATTAATATAAACCCGAGCATTATGAAAGTGACAATTTCTCCTGTGAAAAATGATACAATTCCCAATATCAAGGCATATAGCCCGTACCACTTGTCATTCATATGTAAAACCTCACTTTTCCTCATTCTAATACATGCAATTTCTATGTGCTAAATGGAATGATTTTTTCAACAAGACTTTGTTTCATTGTGCATTTACCATAAATAGGATTCTTATTCATTTATGAAGTGCTTCGTTCAATAGGGACCAAGTAAGTTAAATTGAACCACGATGATAATGGTCGCTACTATTATAAGCATTTCCGTTACAGTCAAAATAGATTGTTTTGGATCGTGTGTGTACTTCCACTCGAAAAAGGCTCTTATCAAATAATCCAGGATCGCAAAACCCACCATTGCGAAGAAAAACAAGTAAAGTAACTCCTCCCTATAAAACAACAGCATAGAATATAAAGTGATTAGGCTAATCGTAGAAAAAATCCGCAAAAATTTATCGATTTTTCGATGCGATTCATTTATATGATTATACGAAAAAAACTTTTTCTTTACTTTTTCAATTTTAAGTAGCCTCCTTAGAAGAAACTTAACTAGTGAAATAAGAGCAAAAACAAATACCAGAATCAACCCCAGTTTTAACCAGAACACACAACTCCTCCTCTTCTATTAACCACTTTTTATTCTTCCCTTCATTCTACTCATCAGTATCCTTTCTTTTCATAATTATACCAAAGATATCCAGAGTCTACTAAAAAATTAAGAATCATCACGAAATATAGCCTCTAGCTCAACCGTATACTAGTAAGTTTCGATTGTGGTGTATCCATAAACGGAAATCACTCTATATACCCTATGAAGCAAGCAATATAAATCGAGGGGGAAGTGGATATGCATCAAACGGCTACGAAACCATACATGAAAACGACTGCATTATGGATGGAAAAGAACGCTTGGCATACCTGATTCTACTTCGAAATGCCATCAAATCAATTACGCGATGTATGTGTAAAAATACATAATTTGCAAGGGGTGGAGAGCTGTACTTCCACTCTTTTTTAGCGTATGTAAAATTTATTTTTAAAATCAGTATCCTTTTCTTAAAAACTCTCTATATGGAGTATGAGAAGTGCAAAGTGAGCACTCATCTACTACCTATCTACAAGGGGAGAAGCCAAATGAAATTATTAATTGAAGAAGAGTCAATACCGCTACTACCGTCGCTCGTACACTTAGTAGGAATCAATGGAGCACTATTTATGCAACAAGTACATTTCCGCTCGCTTATATCCAAGAACGTTCGGGACGGTCATAGGTGGATCTATAAAACGTATGATGACTGGACTAAAGAATTTACGTTCTGGTCGTCGAACACGATTAGACGTATTATTTATGATCTTGAAAAAAAGGGTTATCTCATTTCAGCACATCATCACAACCGGATGAAGATCGACAACACGAAATGGTACCGAATCGACTATACTAGATTGCCTGAAAGTACATTCGAACATGGGCAAGTCACTTGCTCAGAAGCGCCAAGTGCGCCTGGTGAAGTTAAGCAAGTCCACGTGGCAGATTTGGGCAAGCCAATAACCAAAGAACTTAAAGAATCTTTAAAAATAAAGAATAAAGACCAAGTCGAGATGAATCTCGACGTCGCACATAGTGTGATTCAGTATTTGAATGATCAAACCGGAAAGCAATTCAAAATCACTTCAACAACTACTAAGAAGTTCATCGCTGGCAGAGTGAAAGAGGGCTATACGCAAGAAGATTTCATGAAAGTCATCGATCTCAAAGTGTCACAGTGGATGAACCATGCTGAATTCAACCGCTTCCTGCGGCCATCGACGTTATTTAGCGCAACGAATTTTGAAAACTATATCAATGAACTAGCTGTAGTGCAGAAGCCGAAAAAGCGTTTGCTCGCTCTACCAGTGCTGGATTTCAATAAAGGAGATGAACACGTATGAATAGTGAACTAATGGAAAAAAGTCTTCTCGGTACGATGATGGAGGAAAATTATTTGGTTTTGGACAGTGGGATTCAGACAGCATTCTTTGAGACACAACTGCACAAAAATATTTATCTTACCATGAAAGAATTAGCTAACAACGGACGCCCAATCGACTTCATCACCTTGCTGACGACACGGGAACCTGCAGAACTTGGTGGGGCCAATTACGTATCGGAACTACGTCGCTTTGCCAACCCCGCGCGCTTTGACGAGTATTTGGAAATGGTTATTACAAAGTGGAAAAAACGCGAGATGGAGAGAATCTTACAGCAAGCACAGGTCGAACAGTGGGAACTTAATGATGTTTTTAAAGAGTTAGAAAAACTGGATACCGATTACACGTCAGATGATTCGCTGTTACTCGACGAGATCCTAGTGGCACAGTACGAACGCCCATTCATCGAAGGACCGGAGATGACAGGAATTAGCACAGGCTTACAGCCGATGGATTATCTGCTGAACGGATTCCAAGACAGTGAATTCATTGTCATCGCTGCAAGACCTTCTATGGGGAAGACGGATACACTCAATCATCTCGCGCTGACTGCCGGATTAAACGATCATTTACCGATCGTCTTTTCACTCGAAATGAGCCGTAAAACGATGACCGACCGTCTGATATCGACAGCGGGTGGATACAGTCGATTAAAGATGCGCGATCCATATAAACATTTTGATAACACACAGAAGAATACATGGATGACAGCACTCGAGCATCTGCAAAGCGCTAAAATCCGTATCGACGACAGAAGTGGAATAAAAGTCAGTCAAATAAAAGCCACTGCCCGCAGAGTCATTAAAGCACAACCGGACAAGCGACCGATTATTTTCGTTGATTACTTGCAGATCATCCGACCGGAAGAAACAACGAATAACCAAAACCAAGCAATCGGCCAAATTAGCGCAGATTTAAAAGCGATGGCAAAAGAATTTAACTGCCCTGTTGTCGTCCTGTCTCAGCTTTCCAGAGCAGTTGAACAACGCCAGGACAAACAACCGATGATGAGCGACCTACGTGACTCTGGCAACATCGAACAAGACGCCGATGACGTGTGCTTCCTCTACAGAGACGATTACTACAATCAAGAATCGGAACTCATGAACCATCTCGAAATCACGGTTGCCAAGCACCGTAACGGTCCAGTCGGTGGCTGCACTGTCTACTACAACAAAGACAATGGCCGACTCGCTTCAATGTCCTGAACCGTTCTAAATATTTTGCCCCACTAAAGGAGAGTGTACCTATGATCACAGTTGAAGAATTATTTGATTACGCAGTTGATACCGATATGTCCTTAACTGCTCACAGTATCTTCTGGGCGATTACGAATCAAAAGATTTGCATGGATGAAGATAGCAAAAAACTAAAAAAAATTAAGTTCGACGAGGAAGCAATCCAGCAATCGATGAAAGAGAACACATTGCGTATTGGGGAGATCAAGCTCTTTGTCGTGGAAAGTACACAACCGAATTGGTATGCATTTTATCTCGGCAAGAAAGAGGCAGACGCGTATCGATTACATAGCGAAACGTTTCGTGAGACCGGTGTGAAGGTCACGCACGCTGATCGATTGATGCCGAATTTATTAACATTTGCTGAATCGGGAAAAGAAGAAAGTTTGTACGAGTATCGAAAGCGTATGGTGCAGTTTCCGGTGTATGTGGGGCATGTGGAGGCAGGGAAGCGTTTGGTGCATCGTGTATAAGCGAGAGGAGAGATGGGTGTGAACATAGCACGTACTACACGTTCTGTATTTCACAAGCCATGTTTAAATCCAGCTATCTTCATTGGAGAAGATGAGCTGGATCTCTAGTACAAAGTGAATTCATTTTAAGGGCTTTCAGGATCAGGATTCTTTTTTAACTTATTTCTTCGAAAGGCATATACGATAACTAGTAAAAGAGGCAAGAAAAGTCCAATTGATATGGAAATGAATATTTCAGTCGATTGTTCAATTTCTTTTTGGTAGACGACGTTCGGATAGATCACGAGAGAAAGTATCACGGCAATCATGCCTAACGGTAGCGTTAAAGGGCGGTAGTCTTGTAAGTTTAAAATTTGGGCGATCCCCAAAACGGAAGCATAAAAATAAAGAATCGTCTTAAAATAGAGCGCGATAAACCAAAGGAAACCCATTAATTCTTCAATGCGCTGTAAAAAATCACCAACATTTATTCGTTTAGCCAATTCATAGCCTGGATAAATCTGTCTTGCTGTATCATCGGCACCTACTACCGAAATGCTTAAGAATGTAAAAATGAAGATGAAGATTCCGCCTATTAAGTTTCCAATTAAAAAGGATTTTTTAGCCTGTTTCATTTTATTGATCAAGGACGGGAAGATCATTAATAACACAATTGCGTTGAGAGAAGAAGAGGTAACAAAATAGATACTGGATTGAACAAGCGTTTTTGTTCCTGTCTCAAAAATGGGCTGTAAATTTTCAAATTTTATTTCAGGTGAAATAAACACCACTAAAATGAGAAAAAGTATAAAGAATACGACAATAAAAATTTCTGCAGACCGAGCGATCGTTTCCAATCCAAGCCGGACGCCCATCACGACAATTCCCATCATCAGAATATTAAGGGCTATTGGAGGAGTGTTAGGCATCATATTGGTCGTGATAAATGTCGAGGAATAATACAAAAGACTAGCCGTGTAAAGTGCTGCCATGGATACAAATAATACGGAAACAGCTTTCCCTATCCACTTACCAAATATCTTTTCATTGATTTGGATATAAGTGAGATGAGGGAACCAAAGAGCTATAGTCGTGAATAGCCAAATGACCAATAAGCCGATTCCCATACCAATTATAGCGGCAATCCACGCGTCTTGTTTCGCTTCGGTAGCTAATACTGACGGAACAATTAAGATGCCTGTACCAATCGTAAAGAAAATAACCAAAACTAGGAATTGGTATGGATTAATTTTAACATTTTGCATCATTTCATATCCTACCTTTCCCTTCACATGAGTCTTTACTTCAGCAAAGGAGCAATAAGGTTAGTGAACAGTGTAAATAAAAAAGTGAGCAAGTCCATTGGAGTGGGAATAGTTTTTCCGAATCCAAGTATAATGCCAAGCACGACACCAATCGCAAGAAGAATGGAAAACGCGAGCAATTCTTTTTTTTGTTTTTTATCCAAGAGAGAAGGAACTTCAAACCACACAATCGCAGCAACTATCAAAAGTATGCTTATACTTTTTAGCATAATCCGTTAGTCCTTGATCTTATCTAGGAAGGAATTATTTATTGTACCCGTTCGGCGAATGTTCATATCAATTTGTACATTTACCGGCAAGTCGGTAAATTTTTCATCCCACTGTTCTTTCATTTTGTTCCACTCTTTAGGATTGGATCGATGAATGGCTTCACCAAATCCGAAGATGTCTGATTTATATTCATTTTGTACCGTTTCTATTGTTCGTAGAATAATTTCTTTCACCTCTTTTTTATAAATTTTCTCTAGCTCGTGAATGGTTTCTGGTTTCAAAAGATCAATTGAACATAGTACTTCTCCTATATTGCCTTCTGCCTCAATTTGAATATTCACTTCAGGCTCTCCTTTGTTGATAGCGCCTTTAATTTTAGAATGATATTTAAGAATATCTATAGTGATTTTTCCTTCTTTAGGACAAGGAATAGAGGTGACGGTGTTTTTTACTGAGTTGGTAATATCTGAGTAGCCCCTGCTTTCTTCTTCGGTTAACCAGCCGACCAGCTTATCTGCTTTAAACACAGCTAAATCATCATATTGAATTCGTGCGGCAGGAGTAATCGATTCAACATTCTGTTTGCTTTTTCCTATTTCTTCGTCTCCTATTACTTGAATCCCTGTTAACACAGCTTCCTTTCCGTCACTTATGAGATTGGTTACTAGCTCATCTAATATAATGCCTTCTGTTCCGGCCCAGTTTTTTTCTGATATTTTAAGCGCATTAAACATTTTATTGGCTGGAATGCTTTCTATAGGTGTAGTCACATTCAATACTTCAGATGCAGTCAAATGTTTCGCAATGACTACATAGAAGTCTGATCGAAGCTCCCAATCTCTTGATAGTAAATCTAATGATTCGGCGATCCCTTCTTTGGCTAAGTCTTCACTGAGAACTAGTATTTGTAGATGTCCGGGATAAATTTTTCGTGGGGTGTTCTTTGTCATTTTTCGAAAGGCTTCATATACAGTGTCCCCGGTTGCTTTATAGAGAGTGACCGCTGAACGTCCTGTACTTGCCTTCATGGATACTTCCGAAGGCACGACGACTTGTGCACTTACTACGTATTCATTTTCAATTTTATCTATTCCTATTGCCATTGTAATACTCAGCTCATTTAATTCCCTCTTGTCCCAGCACCCCGACAAGAAGAGGGGGAGAATCAAGAGTGTAACTATGCACTTTTTCATCAATGAACTCCCTTTCCTATTCCTCATTTTTTGGGCGGCTGTGGTTTTGCAGAGGCTGGATCTTGTTGTCTCACCTTATTTGTTTGATTGGTTAGGCGAGGGCGAGTAAACATTTTCCATATTGGCACCACAATTAACGTATCTTTTTGATCGGAAACATTAAATGGAGCTAAAGGTGACATATAAGGCATACCAAATGAACGTAAGCTGCATAAGTGGAGAATAAGAGCCACGAAACCAATGGCGATGCCGAATAAACCAAACGAAGCAGCTAGCACCATAAATCCAAAGCGTAGTATCCTAGCAGATATGGCAAAGTTGTAAGTAGGCGAAACAAAACTTGATATGGCGGTTATGGAAACGACGATGACCATTGCAGCTGAAATAATACCGGCTTCGACCGCTGCGGTACCAATCACAAACGCACCTACAATGGACATGGCTGAACCGATGGAGCGGGGCATCCTAACGCCTGCTTCCCTTAATAGTTCAAAAGTGACTTCCATTATGAGGGCTTCAATAAATGCCGGAAATGGCACACCTTCTCGTTGGGCTGTCAGGCTAATAAGGAGTGCAGGTGGTAGCATCGTTTGATGAAAAGTGGTAATCGCAATAAATAACGCCGGTGCAAGCAAAGCAATTAGGTATGCAAAGAAGCGTAACAGTCGAATTAGACTTCCAATACCGGTATGCACATAGTAGTCTTCAGGAGATTGGAAAAATTGGACGAATAGTGCGGGAACAATTAGTACAAAAGGGGTTCCATCTACTAAAATGGCTATGCGTCCTTCAAGAAGTGCTGCAGCTACTGTGTCCGGACGTTCGGTATTAAAAACGGTAGGGAAAGGAGAGTATGTTGAATCTTCAATAAGCCCCTCGATATTACCACTTTCCAAAATCCCGTCAATATCTATTCGATCCAAACGCAAACGGACTTCATCGACGATTTTGTCATTAGCAACCCCGTGAATATACATAATGGCAACATTCGTTTTCGTCCGTGTCCCAATCACTTTTGACTCCATCCAAAGACTCGGATCTTTCAGTTTCCGTCGAACCAAAGCTGTATTGACACGCAGATTTTCAGAAAAACCTTCGCGCGGTCCTCTAACTACTGTCTGAGACGCAGGTTCTGTTATTCCACGCTCAACCCAATGCTTATTACCAATGACCAGACCTTCGGCATAGCCATCGATCAAAAGAATCGCATCCCCTGATAAAAGAGAAGTGAAAAGATCATCAAAATTAGTTAGATCTTTAATCTCTCCTACTGTCATGGCAAAATCTTTTAATGCAGTTAAAAGATTATGCTCAGGCGTTAACTTCTTCTCTAATCCGGTACTTTTTATATCTAACATCAAGGTTTCCATTATGAAATTTTGTAATGAAGGCGTATCAGACAACCCGTCGGTATAAAAAATACCCGCTTTAACCGATCCTCCTCTACCAATTCGAATTTCCCGAATGACAATATCGGTGCTCTCGCCCAGGCTATCCTTTACGAATTGTATATTGTCTTGAAGACTTGTCTTTAAATCGTTTGTTGAGTTTGTTGAACTGGTTTCTTTCGTTTGGCTAGGGGGAGTGGATTGTACTTTAGAGTTACCTTTCTTTTTGAAAAAGCCCATACACTACCTCATTTACTGTTTGGTGTTTTGCGTAGGTACGCATATATATTGATTTTTCATTACTGTTTTATTCATCATGTCCTTATTATTGTTATTTTATGCGGGTTGGGCGGGGAAATGAAAGGAGTAATTGATTGGGATGGATGTAGAATAAAGTAAAAGATTAGAGTTATTGGTAGCACTAATTGGAAGTCTAGAAGATAACTAAAATTATTTAATATAATACGAGCGCATAAAAATTTTGAAAATTTTCTTGCATTTTACTGTCTGAACGGAGCTATCATGCTAGAACTATAAGAGAAACAAACACGAGTGTTTTTCAGAATTATTAATACATCTAGTGAAAAGATTAGTTTTTATAATCCAAAATAGTATTGGGACAAGGCACCTTAAAGTGCCAGCTATCGATCATCATATCGATGGCTGGTACTCTTTTTTTATTGAGTTGAATCGGGAAATACTAGGATCTAATACGATGCATACTGGTGCTAGAACCTGGTACCTCTACTATAGGAATGGTATACTGGCAGATGGATATTTATATAAACCCGATCACAAAGATGGTGAGGAGTTAAATAGAATGACATACGCATTAGAAATTAAAGATCTAAAAAAAGTCTATGCTGGTGGTGTTGAAGCTTTGCGTGGCATCAATTTGAAAGTGGAAGAAGGAGATTTTTATGCTCTTTTAGGTCCTAACGGTGCCGGCAAATCTACAACTATCGGCATTGTGACGTCTCTCGTCAATAAGACATCAGGAAAAGTGAATGTCTTTGGCTATGATATGGATACGCAGTTAATGCAAGCCAAGCTGCAGATCGGTCTGGTTCCTCAAGAATTCAACTTCAGTCCGTTTGAAACGGTTCAGCAGATTGTAGTGAACCAGGCGGGCTATTACGGTGTGTCTAGGAAAGAGGCGCTAAAGCGTAGCGAAAAATACTTGAAGCAGTCTGATTTGTGGGAGAAACGAAATGTTCAGGCCCAGATGCTTTCTGGAGGGATGAAACGTCGACTGATGATCTCACGTGCTTTGATGCATGAACCGCGCTTACTTATTCTTGATGAGCCTACAGCTGGTGTAGATATTGAATTAAGACGAGAGATGTGGACGTTTCTTAAAGAATTGAATGAAAATGGCACGACGATTATTCTGACAACACATTACTTGGAAGAAGCGGAAATGTTGTGTCGTAATATCGGGATCATTCAAAAAGGGCAGCTAATTGAAGATACTAGTATGAAATCATTGCTCGCTAAGCTTCAGTATGAAACCGTTATTTTAGATATCGAACCTTCAGGACGGACGCCAATGATTAAAGGTTATACTAGTGAACTCATGGACGATGGATCTCTTTCTGTAGAAGTAGCACGTGATCAAGGGATCAATGAAGTGTTTAACCAATTGACAGAACAAGGGATTAAAGTGTTATCTATGCGCAACAAGTCCAATCGATTAGAAGAGTTATTTTTAAAGCTTACGGAAGAAACTGCATAGTGGAGGATATACATGTTTAAATTATATTTAACAGCATTAAAAGGTTTATCGGTCAAAGAAACGAACCGCTATTTAAGAATCTGGGTCCAAACATTGGTCCCGCCAGTCATCACAACTTCTTTGTACTTTATCATTTTTGGGAATTTGATTGGTAAACGGATTGGCGAAATGGACGGATTCTCTTACATGGAATTTATTGTCCCAGGATTGATCATGATGTCAGTCATCACTAGTTCCTACTCAAATGTTTCGTCATCATTTTTCTCGCAAAAATTTCAAAAGAACATTGAAGAACTATTAGTTGCCCCTGTACCGACTCATATTATTATTTGGGGCTTTGTCATTGGAGGAATAGGAAGAAGTGTTCTCGTAGGGATACTGGTCACGATAATCTCTCTGTTTTTCGTGCCGTTGCAAGTGCACTCGTGGAGCATTGTCATCTTGACGTTTTTGATGACGGCTATTTTGTTCTCGTTGGCGGGCCTGTTGAACGGTATTTTTGCCAAGTCATTTGACGATGTGTCTATTGTGCCTACGTTTATTCTTCAGCCGTTGACTTATTTAGGTGGCGTATTTTTTGCCATCTCGATGTTGCCTCCATTTTGGCAAGTAATTTCACAGTTCAACCCGATCGTTTACATGATTTCCGGATTCCGGTTCGGGATTCTCGGTGTGATCGATGTACCCATTATATTTTCCATTGTCATTTCGATTACGTTTATCGTAGTGCTTTACGTAATCAATTGGTATTTGATTGAAAAAGGCCGTGGACTGAGAAGTTAACATCTTGGACGTACTGTATCAGTTACTTGAGAAATAAACTTGAATGCCTAAACCATACAATAGACTCCTGATCAGCCCACTTCGTCATGTGAGCCAAACAGGAGTCTGTTTTAATTTAACCTTGCATAGCTTCTTGAGCAGCAGTGGAGCCTAACAAATCAATAGGCATTGCTGTCATATCTTCAGAGTCCTTCATATTAAACGTCGTCACGCAACATTTTCTGATTGTCGTCTCCATGAGTAGCTGCATCAAGTGCAATAAGTCCTTCAAATAGTACAGAATCACCTCGGATTTCTCCGATACCAATCGTCAGTAGTTGCATGATCGATAAAGACATTACACTTTTACCGCAACCTGATTCGCCTTCTATATTTAATTACATCTAGTAACTAGTAAGCACAATTCCATAAAAAACGTAAAATTATTCTGATTATTTAAAATCCATTTTTCCAATATACTATATATAAACAGAAAGTTAACAACACGTTTTTGTGAAATACTAATAAATTAGAAATAGTGAGTATTTAGATTTTATATAACTTGTAAATTACACTACTCAAAAGATTCTATTTACCTATATATACCGACGCTATTATACAAAGAATAAAATAATAATAATCTTTGAAACTATATTGAAAATTTAGCGTCTGTACGTCAACCTACAATTACAGAACAGAAAGGAAGGAACACAATGAAAAAGATCTGGATGGCATTTGGCACGGTAGCTCTCGCTCTGAGCTTGCCATTAACAAGTATGGCCGCTAGTAACCAGAAGTTCACAGATGTGCCTGAAACAAAGCACTTTGCGGAGGCGGTTAATGAATTGGCAGAACGTCATATTATTACGGGGTATGCGGACGGCATGTTCAAACCGGGTAATCCCATCACTCGCGGACAAGTTGCGGCGATTATAGTAAAGTTGCTAAAAGAAAATCCTGATTATTTTGTAAAGGATCCAGGGTTTAAAGACGTATCGAAAGCGAATGGGTATTATAATTCCATCGCAAAGCTTGCAGAACTTGAAATAATGAGTGGCTATGCGGACGGCAGTTTCGGTCCGAATGATCCCGTCACACGAGGGCAAATGGCTTCTATTCTTGTCAAAGCATATGACTTGCCGCGTTTTGAATTCATTTCTAAGGAAAATCCTTTCCGTGATGTGAAATCGACTAATTCACACGGTGCCAATGTGTTGATTCTGTATAAACTCGGCATCACTTCAGGCGTGACGCCGGAGAGGTTCGGCATCAATGAATTCGTGACAAGAGGGCAAGCTTCTAAACTGATGCTGACAACGGAGCGCGTGTATCCTGATACGTATTCAATAGAAACGGATGGGGACAAGTCGGGGATGATGATGCGATTTTCGGAAATCATGGCGGATGAGGATACAGATGAATTCATTCCGAACTCTGAGATTTATCATGCAGCGATCATTAAGGGCAGACAAACACCTGCTGGCTATACAGGCGACCGCTTGCAGTTAACTCCGCTTAAAGAGGGCAGAGGAACACTTCAAGTCGGTGGTAATTATGGCATGGAAGCGCAAAACATTAAACGGTATTACAATAAATATTATGTCGATGTGAAAAAGGTAAACGGTCGATTGAAGATCCAACTTCAACATCCGAGCGAAATCTTAAAGACTCGTGTACGGCTGAAAATGGCAGCGGGTGAAAAGGTCGAAAGTGTTCATTTCGCGCAAACCGATGGAGTGGTGATATCCGACAATATGGCTTTTGAAGGATATAACGATTCACCGGATGTGTTCATTCGCGTCAATAGACACGGCAACTATATCGCGACAGTCCGCTTAACTGACGGAAAAGAAGTGCGTTATACGGTGGATGTGAAAGCGCCGACTAAGCATAAGCTTTATTATGAAATCAAGATAACAAAAGTGAAAGATAGTAAGTGAGTTAAGGGTGCCAGATCCCGACACAATTCAGTAAAGTGTTGGGGCCTGGTGCTCTTTTTTTATGAGTATAAAAGCTTTAAGTGAAGGACAGTTATGTTTTAGAAAAAATAAAAATTATAAATGTACCAGATTGTGATTAATTTAATAGATTTTAAGGGTCAGGTACTTTTGTTTAAGAGATAATCATGATATGGACTTTGTACGCATTAAAAAGAATGAATCTATTTACACTAGTATCTAAATTTTAACATGCTTTTTTATCATAAAATGGTTTTTTAATGAGATAATTAACATAAATCTATTAACTAGTACAAAAATCCTGTTACGTTAAATAAATTCATGTAAAATGAAAAAAAGAGGGTGAGGAAAAGGTAATGAGAAAAACTCTAATTGTAACTGCAAGTCTATCTCATTGTTATTGGGTTGTGGAGAAGCCAAAGAAACAACGTCAACGAATTGAGTAGTGGGCACTTCAGATATGAGCGCACCTGTTCCTAATGTACTTTCACCTAGTGAAAAAGCATTTCTCGGTGAAAGCGCTATGTGGAATGCGGTAGATAATACGAATAAAGAATTGGTAGACGATATTCGGTTGGCTGCCGGTCTTTATGATAGTGAAGGGAAATTAGTAGCTGTCTTAAAAGGGAGCTTACAAGTAAGTCTGAATCCGAACAATACAGCAGATTTTGAGATTTTCTATCCTAACTTCCCTAAGGATATTAAAGGCAAGGTCACTGAAATGGAGGTTAAGTCATATAACTGGCACTGGTGATTTTAAAACGGGTTGTGAAAATGAGAAGGGCCTAATTATTCTAGTATTATTTTTGCTGATTTTCATAGTTTGCTGTTTGTAAGATAAAGAGAAGAATGGCAATAAAGAGCAAAGTAAAAAAGTGTATGAAGTAAAAAACTCAGGAGATACGAGTAGAATAGTGGCGGTAGATAAAGGTTTGCTAGAGGTTGAAATAACCGTACCGAAATCTTTCTTCCCAGATGAAGAGCTAAACGAAGTAGCAGTAAACGCAGAAGGAAGTGAAATGAAGAGTGCGACTGTAAATTCAGATGATACGATCACGTATAAAATGTCTAAAGCAAAGAATAAAGAATTAATGACGGAGATGAAAAAAACATCATTGAATATACGGATGATTTAGGCAGCATAAAGAGTTTTCTTCTATCAAAGATATTACCTAAGACGAGAATTTTCAATAGTTGTTGATCAAGAGAACGACTCGAGAACAGTTTCGACGGATTCGCTATACTAGGTTTAGGTATGACGGGTATGTTTTACCAACTGTTTGATAGAGTAACTTCTGACAAGTTGGACGTGACAATACATTCAGTGAATGCGGCTTCTAGTGAAAGAATTGGTACAGTTAACTACCCGAAGGACATTGAGGATTAGGGTAAGTCTGAGGATGCAGAGTAACAAAATATATAATGAAAAAAGCATGTTTGATATGTGTTGAATATGTTTTGTATAGTGCAAAATGAAAGTACATAGTTTTGCAAGCCAACTCGGCGTTGCAACTTTACTTGAAGTGGTGTGGATAATAGCTTTCGCAGGCAGATCCAGACCTTAGTATCTCTGGATTTATGGCTTGTTACTCATCCTCGCGGAGGCTCTATGTTTAGTTGGAATATTATATAATTACAATTGCGGGATTTTGCAAATTCTTCTTGTAAAACATAGTTCTTGAGAGAAGAGATGAACACAAATAGTATTTTTAAGTATGTTTCATCCTTAGAATCCTATTTTTAATTTGTTTATTATATTTAAGTGTATTGGTGAATAAGCATAAGAAATCTTGAATTACTATTTGTAGAAGGAGGATAGGATATGCCAAATTGCAATAGGTGCAATACTTACAATCTAGTAGGTATAAGAGATTGCAAGAAGTGTGGTGCTGTACTTCCTGTAAATGTAGGTGATAATTGTCCACGATGTCATAAAGAAGCAGGAACATTTGCCAAATCATGTAGGTACTGTGGATATGATTTTTTGAAAGTTAAAGAACCTATGAACAAGAGAAGGTTCAATATTATACTTCTTATTACCGTGCTCTTCATAATACTGACCTATGTATATCTACAATAGAAGGTTAAAAATAGCATTAATATATTAATTACATTGAAGAGATCTACTTATACACAAAGAAATCATTTTTAGCATTTAAGGTGAGTGCAAATTTCAGGAACAAAGTTCTGATACAAATTAAGGTTTAATGTGCCAGTGTTTTTCATATGAGTTTAATAATTAAACAAAATTTTACAAGGAGTGAGGTCTTAAAAAAACTACTGCAAAATATTCTTTGTACTACAATGCTATTCATCTTATCCATTACTTTCATAAACATAGGACAGGCATCCGCAAAAGAGTTCAAAGATGTACCGAAGAAGCATCCCAACTATGCAGCGATTCAAGAAATGGAGAAGAAAGGATTTATCAGCGGCTATCCCGACGGCAAATTCCGACCGAATGAGCCGATCAGCCGTAAACATGTCGCGTCACTGCTCGACAAGGCACTGAAGCTGCCAAAAGCAAGTAAGAAGCTGATCTATAAAGATGTACCACTGAACCACCCATACTATCAGCCAATCATGAATCTAACACAAGCTGGAATCGTGAGCGGCGGATTGAATCAGAAATTCAATCCGAATGCACCAGTAACTCGAATTCAGATGGCAAAAATTCTGGATTTAGCTTTCCGTTTTCGTTTGGAAGAACGGCCAGGCGGTTTCCATGATTTATATATGGATCATTGGGGCTTTGTACACGCGCATGTCCTGTTGGCCAATGGGCGTAGCAATGGGTGATCGAGGTAATTTCCATCCGAACCGGCCGGTGACGCGTGCGCATTATGCGGAATTTTTAAGCCGTGCGCTGGAAGTTGGTGTCACACCTACGGAAACAAGAATAGTAAGCTAGGAGCAAGTGCTAGATCTTCTGTTCCGCACACCAGCTGAAGTAGAAGGTGTCATGATCAAAGGATTCCTAGCGAACAAAAAGTTTGGTGAAATTCGTTCACAGCTGCAAGTTTATGCAACTGCAAGATTCACAGACGTGCAAATGAAGCCAGATTATCAATATGTTTGTTTCGAATGCGATTCATCATTCTTCCCTAACTATGTATCAGAGTTGTGGATACGCTTAGATTATTCGCAACCTAGCAAAGACACGCTGTATATTAACACAATTTTGGTGGACTCACCTGGACAAGTATCAGGCGGGGCCTTTGTTGATTATATATTAAAAAAAGATAGTGGTAAATGGAAAATGCATGATGTGAAGTACACTAAAATTGGAAAACGGAATTTTGAGCTGACATCAGAAGAAGCGAGGTTGTTTTTGCTTTATAACCAACCTCTTCACGAACCAGCATATATTAATATTGAGTTCGTTTCCGAGTCAGAGGCGACTGCCAGAGATGGGGAGAACGGGGAATTGTATACGTATAAAAAGTATCAGTTTACCATTCAAACCAATGATGGATATGATACGGTCATGGTGGATTCAGACAGCGGCTATTACGAATATTGAGGATGACGAGAAAGTCTAACGGATTGTGGGGAGTTCTGTAATATTTGAAATAGATATTTTTCAGACAAAAATCAAACTATTAATACTTCAACATGTATAGAAGGAGGAGATACATTGTTAAATTTCACAGTCGGTCCTGTCAGATTGGATAAAGATATACTGGAGATAGGGTCCAAACAAATTCCTTACTTTAGGAATGGAGAATTCTCTGCCATGACATTAGAAAGTGAAGAGCTGTTAAAACAAAGTATGAACTCTCCTTCAGATTCTAGAGTAGTTTTTTTAACTGCCACTGGTACGGCTGCAATGGAAGCAACCGTTTTAAATTTGTTTGATCAAGAAGACAAGTTGCTTGTTGTAAATGGAGGAGTTTTTGGTTCTAGGTTCTCAGAGATTTGCCAAGTCCATAGTCTACATTATAAAGAGATTAAATTAAACTTCTTTGAAGATTTAACTATTGGTGATTTAATTCCTTACGATAAAAAAGGTTTTACCGGCCTTCTCATTAATATACATGAAACCTCTACAGGTGTACTCTATGATATAAATTTGGTTAAGGAGTTTTGTAAAAAAAATCATTTACTCCTAGTAATAGACGCAATTAGTTCATATTTAGCCGATCCTTTTGACATGGAAGGAAGTACTGCTAATGCAGTTATTATTAGCTCCCAGAAAGCATTAGGGCTCCCGCCGGGTATGTCCTATGTTGTTCTCGACAAAAAATCACAAGATCGTGTGAGAGAGATTTCCTTTAAAAGCGTATACTTTAACTTCAACAAATATTTGTCTGACGGTGAAAGAGGGCAGACTCCCTATACTCCAGCCGTAAGTAATTTGTTACAATTGAATAAAAAATTGAAGTATGTTGATAAACAGAGTGTGACAAAAATAATTAAAGAAACTAGAGAACTTGCCATTCATTTTAGAAATGAAATTATCAAGCTGCCTTTTGAAATTCCAACTAAAAGTCCTTCAAACGCATTAACAGCTGTAAGTCCACTTAGATCAATAAGTCCTGAATCAGTTGTTCAATCTCTTAAGATGAATAGTGATATATATGTAATGCCTAACGGAGGAGAATTAAGTTGTAAGATATTTAGAGTCGGACATCTCGGTGCAATTACTATCGAAAATAACCAATATCTACTAGATGAAATAAAGAAAAATTTAAAAACTATTTCATAAAGGGAGGGTTATATTTGAAAGCTATATTATTGGCTGGTGGAAGAGGAACAAGAATTAGCGAATATATTGGCGACGTGCCCAAATGTTCACTTGATATAGGAGGGAGGTCATTAATCCGCCATACTGTTGAATTATTCCAACGAAATAATATTGAAGTTATAATTGTTGTTGGATATAAAGCGGATATCATTAAGGATCTTCTATGCGATCTCGATGTTAAGTATTATTTCAATCCGTTTTATAGTGTTACAAATAGTGTAGCCTCTTTATGGTTTTCGAGAAACGAACTTAAAGACGAAGATATTATCATAGCGAATGCAGATGTATACTTTGAGCAGAATATGTTAGACAAGCTACTAAGCTCTAGGCATGAACAAACTTTCCTAATGGATTCGAATAGTGAACTAGATTACCTTTTCTATTGCAATAATAATCAGCTAATCGGGCATGGTAAAGAATTAAAAGAATATAGTGGGGAATATGTTGGCATAGCAAAAATCAAGAAAATATTTTTGGAGAAGTTCGTAGAGAGACTCGAGGAACTAATAAAAGAGCAAAATCACAATTTTTGGTGGGAAAACGTTTTATATTCATTTATAGATGAGATAACTATAAATGTTGTAGACGTTAGGGGTATGTTTTGGTCAGAAATAGACGTCATAGAAGATTATCAAAGAATCCTTGAATTTCGGAGAAACACTGATTTTGGGTACCAGATTCCGACAGTATTATGAATTGTGTAGGGACCTGACACGCTTTTAAAATTCATGCTTCATATCACATAAAAGGAGAGGGTAGAATTGGCTGATGAAAAAATAGAAAAAGCAGCATTTGCAGGAGGGTGTTTTTGGTGCATGGTGAAACCGTTTAAAGAATGGCCAGGAGTCCACGACATCGTGTCTGGTTATATGGGCGGGCATCTCGATAATCCAACATATGAAGATGTGAAAACAGGCACATCCGGTCATGTGGAAGTCGTTGAAATCACGTTTGATCCTGTACTATTCCCTTATGAGAAGTTACTTGAAGTATACTGGCAACAAATCGATCCAACAGATGCAGAAGGTCAATTTCAAGACCGCGGCTTATCCTACACAACCGCTATTTTTTATTACACAGAGGCGCAACGGGAAGCTGCCGAAAAATCAAAAGAAAATCTAGCGGCAAGTGGCATTTTCACAAAACCGATCGTGACACCAATCCGACGAGCAGAAACGTTCTATCGGGCAGAAGAATACCATCAAGATTATTACATAAAAGAAAAAGATCATTACGAGGAGGATCGTGCACGTTCAGGGCGCAATGAATTCATCGCTGAGCACTGGGGAGAGTAATGGGAATCGCGAGTGTGTGAACGTTCTTACATGATAGAACTTGCACGAAAAGGTAATGTGTTGATTGAGATACACAATCATGAAAGTTTGCACGCACTCATTAAACGAATCTAAATAGCAACAATATGTAATTGAAGAAATGAGTTTTTATACTGGGTCCCGACACAATGTAGAATCGTGTCGAGACCTGTTTTTTATAAATAAATTGAAACTGTTTTTTCTGAAATAAATGATAGTAGATAGTGTATACTGGAATTAAATAGAAATATCTTAATAATTACTTAATTATACGTAGTTCTTGAAAGTAAAATAAAAACTTGTCTGGAGGATGGTGAAAATGAATATCGATGAATTGAAACAACTAGTTACACCACTAGTTTATAACAGGACGACCACTATGCCTTATTTACGTCCTTTCACGCTGCCACAAAGGTTTCAAATTCCTGTTGATATCTTTTTAATAGGCATTAATCCAGCTACATTGATTTCACCTAAAGACATTTGTGTAAATTGTTATGTTAATTTGCTATATAATGAAGAGAAATTTAATGAGTTTTATAGCAATCTTAGATCTAATGACGGCAAGACTAGTATTTCACGTACTCGTTTAGGAACGAGTAGTTTGGTTGGTTTGTTAGAAAGAGAAACGAAACAGAAAGTACTCCGCACAAATGTTATTACTTATCCCACCCCACGAGCTAAAGATCTGAAATCATTGCCTAAAAAAGAAATGGATCGTGCCACACAGTTATTCTTGAAAGTCCTGTATGAACATGAGCCTAAAACCTTAATCACGTATGGACAGTCTACTATTCAACACCTTGTAAGTGTACTAAATAATGCAGGGCTTTTGAGTACTGCCCCTCCGCTAAAGATTAAAATCAGAGAGGAAGAAAAGAGCGGCGTGCCGGTTTTACGTTTCAAATATAAAAGCGGTAAAGAAGCCACTGTTTTTGCATGTAGACATTTAATGTACTATGGGAAAAATGGCGTTTCTTTTAAGGATTTTAAGCAGACGGTCATTACACATATAAATAGTCAGTAGTGAAAGGTAGGGGGCATATTGGGAAAAGAATTTACGTTACGAATTGAAAGTAAAGAGAGTGACTATTTGTTAATAGTAGACAATCAGTCAAATGAGGATGTAGTTAATTTCACAATGTATACAACAGGATTTATGAGTGAAGATGAACATGTATTCACAGTAGACTACAATACACGTGTCGATATATTACAGAGTCAAGAGAGCATGATTGTAGAAGAATTGACTCCGCTAGATTTGGATTATATGACAAATTATAATGTAACAGGTGTGGTGAATGTTTCTTGGATCAATCATCTATTTCAAAATGAAAAGTTGAGAAATTCGGAGAGAAGCGAAACGAAATCGGGTGAAAAAGTTTGGTGTATACCATTAGTAGAAAAAAACTCTATTCCGATAGGTGAACTGATTCAAGTAATGTTTAAAGATAAATATTATACGGAACCCCAAATTTTAGATTCGCACTATAGTCAAATGGTTACAAATCATCCCTTTACAAAACTTGCGCTTGATGAATTATATAGGTTGGCAGATTATTATTATATGGGTGAGGGGAATGATGATCAAAGAAAGTGGGATATGGCTGATTTATTACAACAAGAATATGATGTGAGATTCGAACAATCGGAAGGAAGCGACATTCTGTTGGCTTACTGCGTTGCAGGTTTGGAGTATTTCGGATTGACAGAAGATGAAATGGCAAAGTACTTTTTAACTTATGATTGACAGGCTTTCATGATTGTTCATACATTAACGTTTGTATTTCAAAAAAAATTTAGTATCTCATTTAATTTTCCATTTACAAATTCGTCATCGGTATTAGTAGTCGAGACAGAAAAAAAGGAGATGTGAGAAGTAGTTATATATCCCATCACAATTCAACATCGAGTCACATACAAGAAACCCTTCCATGACCTAAATTAGTCGTAGGAGGGTTTTTGTTCATTAATATAATTCACAGTGAACGCGCCTGTTACTAGAGGGCAGGCAGCTAAACTGATGAAAGCAACCGAAGAGAATAAATCAACAACGATGGTCACGTTAGAGGCAGAAACGGTTGGACTTGATGAACTTCAAAATGCAAGTTTTGAAAATGATAGTAATCTGTATGAATTAATTCGTATAATTGAAAAACCAGGTTTTACAAAAATGAAGATTCAATTGATCCCTTTAAAAGAGGGAGAAGGTAAACTTAACGTTTGGGGTTCACATGAGAGGGTGAACAACCTTAAGAAGTTTACTGTTCATATAAAAAATATAAATGGTGAATTAAAACTTACACTTGAAGAAAAGGCCGATTATTTATCTTCAGTAGGATTACTTGATATAACTGCGGATGAAAAAATTAAAAACATCAGTCTTTCCAAACTAGATGGAAAATTAGTGTCTGACAATGTTTCATTCGAAAACTGCATTAACTCTAACTACTATACGTGCATCGGTATCGAAGAACGTGGAAAGTACATCGCGACTGTACGATTTGCAACAGGTAAAGACCTGCGCTATGCAATTGAAGCTATAGTGCAAAAAGAAGGACGTCTTTATGATATAAAGACGTTAAGAGAGCGACCAACGTATGTATTTGATATAGAAGAATTATTCAATCATGATTATTCTTATGACAAAGAAGCATTGAAAAAGATAGGAAAGCATACGACTCTAACACCAAATGCGAATTGGTACAACTAACATATCAAAAGACAGTAAGTTGAAACTGAACTCTGTCGCTATGGATGGGTCGGACAGAAAACAGAACGTGATTTACATGCACAACAACTTTTTTCGATAAAAAAGACCGCTAATGGATAAATTAACGGTCTTTTCGTCTTCTATTTAACGTACCAGGTCCCGATACTATTCAGAATCGTTTCGGGACTTGGTACCTCTACTCATGTGAATGGTAACAGAAATGATTTATTTATCTTATTTACACCCGAACACGCTTCACAAACAACGAGACAATAAAACCTGTAATAGCAAATCCAGCGATAAAGTAGAATGCATACTTCGTACCCGCTGCAATTATTTCAGCAGACGAAGCACTAGGAGAAGCTTCTAAAAATACGTTTTCACCATGTATCATGAATGTAATCGCCAAAGCCGTTCCCATCGCGCCTGCAATTTGTTGGAGAGTATTCATTACGGCGGAACCATCTGCGTAGAGTTCGCGTGGTAATTCATTTAACCCATTCGTTTGTGCAGGCATAATAATCATTGCAATGCCTACGAAGAATATTAAGAAAGCGATGACCACTTGCCAAATGGGTGTTTCAGCCGAAATAATGACGACGAAAAGGACACTTGAGATCGCGGTCAGTAGGAAGCCGATCGGTAAAATCTTTTTGACACCGAACTTATCCGACAGCATGCCTATCACTGGAGACAACAATGCGTTCAAGGCGCTACCTGGCAACAGAACAAGCCCCGCTACTGCTGCGCTGACGAGTAAAGATGTTCTCATATATAGAGGCAGCAAGATCGCGGTGGATAAAATTAAAAACATCCCAATGAACAATAGCACTGTCCCTAACGTGAACATCGGATATTTAAACACATGTAAATTGATCATCGGCTGCTTCATTTTAAACTGTCTTATGACGAATAAAAGTAGTGAAATGAAACCGACTAGTAATGGGAGATAGACGTATGCAGACGTTAAAGATTTTTCCGCCATGGTGCTTAAGCTATAAATGACTCCACCAAAACCGACCGTAGATAACAAAATCGAAACGACATCAATCGCAGGTTTCGTAATTTGAGAGACGTTGTCAATTTGCTTGAGACCCAACACGATCAACCCTACATAAAACATCAGGCTGACCCAGAAGATGAATGACCAACCAAGTGTATCGACTATCAACCCGGACAAGGCAGGGCCAATTGCAGGAGCTGTCGTGATCACAAGTCCCATGACGCCCATGACCGCACCACGTTTGTGGATCGGGAATATCAATAAAATGACGTTCATCATTAACGGCAATAATATCCCTGTCCCAACCGCTTGAACGACACGCCCTATGAATAACACGGCAAAGCTCGGGGCTAGCGCAGCTAAAATTGAACCGGCTATGGAAAAGCTGAGAGATGCCACGAATAATTGTTTCGTCGTGAACCATCGAATTAAGAGTGAAGAGACAGGTACTAGGATACCGAGCGTTAATAAGTATCCTGTAGTCAGCCACTGTGCGGTAGCGGAGTTAATTGAGAAATCGGCCATAATATTAGTCAGAGCCATATTTAAAGCTGTTTCGCCAAACAACCCGATAAAAGCTCCAAACATAAGGGTAAACGCCATCGCTTTTGGATAACGTACTTGTACTATTTGTAATGAGGACACGATTTACTTCCTTTCTAAAACAGATTGATGCAAAGTACATAATTTTGACGCAATAAAGGATATCAACCCTGGCGACGACCAGAAGCAGATATCCTTAGCTGAAATAAGTTCGTTGCTATTCATAACTTGCCGCTTGAGCATTATAACATGTATATATATATGGAGGAATATAATAGCACCTACAGAAGAAACATTCATGTTTGTTTCTCATGTGGTGCTTATTTATTTTCTTAAAAACATAATTGACCAACAATTCCGAATCCTATATAGTGTTGGTAACTCCAAGAATAATTCTGGTCTTACCAAGCATACACTACTAGTTAAACAGCTTCATAAATTAATTGACTATAGGATAGGAGGACGGTTCATGAATACAAAATATATAAAAGAGTTCATCACGTTTCCAGATATCACTATAATGCTGGTGCTATTTATTCCGCTCATAGTCTATACTTTTTTACATGTTTACTCCGTTGGTGTGTGGATCTCCTTTGTAATAGGGATGGCTACTTATGCAATGAGTGAGTATATGATTCATAGGTTTTTATTTCATATGAAAACGCCGACGAATCCATTTTTACTGAAAACGATTAAGCGCTTACACTTTGATCATCACGTAGATCCAGCAAATTTAAAACTATTGTTCTTGCCGATTTGGTTCAGTTTACCCGGCTTCTCCATGTTTGCATTTATTTTCTATTTAATAACCAATAGTTTTCCGTTCACGATGGCTTATCTTGCGGGAATCATTGTCTATTTCATGTATTATGAATGGAAACATTATATTGCGCATCGTCCTGTTCAACCACGTACTGAAATGGGGAGACGTATTAAAAAAGCGCATCTTTGGCATCATTTTAAAAATGAAAACTACTGGTTTGGTGTAACACATACGTCTTTCGATAAAACGTTCGGAACGTATAAAGATCAGAAAGTAGTTGAAAAAAGCGATACCGCTAAAAACCTAGAGAATCGTACGTAAGGAGACCGATCTATGAATCGAACAGTAACTGTGGAAAAAGAACTGATCAAAGCAATTCTTCAAGGTGAATATTTGGCGGGAAGTCAAATCGAGACGGAGAGAGAATTGGCCGCAATGTATCAACTGGGACGTCCCGCCATTCGAGAAGTCTTACAGCGCTTGAGTCACGGTGGTTGGCTGACGTTACGAAAAGGCCAACGCGCTGTCGTCAATGATTATTGGAACGGAGGAAATATTACTACAATCGTTGATATTATTGAGTATGTCGATCAAGTGCCAGACGCTTTCGTTCTCTACTTTTTGGAATTACGTATTGCACTAACACCTCAATATGTAAAAAAAGCGGTACTGCTTAATTATCCTAAAGTAGTGGGTCTACTAGCTGAAATCGATGAGTTACTAGATACAGCGGAAGCTTTTGCGTTATATGACTGGAAAGTTCAAAAGGAGTTAGCTAGATTGTCAGAAAATCCGCTCTTTTCGCTCGTGCTAAACAGCTTTGAACCAGCGTACGTGAAAATGGCGTTAAAATACTTTGAAAGTTCATTTCGTCGTGAAGCTTCACTCAGTTATTATAAAAAGTTATTGTCCGTTGCATTATTAGGCGATGATCAGCAAGCAGAAAAACTTTCCCAGGAAATGATGAAAAAAAGCTATGATCTATGGAAAAACCAATTATCACCAGATGAGAGAATCGGCGTGAAGTTTAAGCTTGATAGTATACAATAAGTACATTTTATTCGTAAACATTATGGAAAGGAGGATATGTTAATTACTCATTTACTAGTCAAGTCCATTTCAATCATTCTGCTCCTAGTAACCATCTTCACTCTAGATGTTCCAAAAGGAAAAGCGGAATCAGCAGAAGAATCAATCACTATTCTTTTTACGCATGATTTACATGACAACTTCCTTCCATTTGAAGTAGATAGAGGAGAAAAGAAGAAATCCGTCGGCGGATATGCTAGATTACATAGCGCGATTGTTGAGCAAAAAGAGAAAGATCCGGATGCGATTCTAGTTGACGCGGGTGATTTCGCAATGGGCACATTGTTCCAAACGATTTACGCAACTGATGCACCCGGATTACAGATGATGGGGCGGATGGGGTATGACGTGACGACTTTGGGGAATCATGAATTTGACTTTAGAGCAGAAGGTTTAGCGAGTAGTTTACGCGCTGCGAAAGACAGTGGGGAAAAATTGCCTAGTATTGTCGCTTCGAATACGATTTTCTCGACAGATGAGGACGGCAAGATGCCTCGCAACATTCAAGCGTTAAAAAAATCGATGGGCGATTATGACGTAAAAGATTATATGGTAATAGAACGTAAAGGGATTAAAATTGGCATCGTTGGGTTAATGGGAGAAGAAGCAGCTGGCAATGCGCCGATGTCCGGTGTGACGTTTGATGACGCGGTTGAAAGTGCCAAGTCCACGGTGGCGACATTGAAGAATGAAGAACATGTAGATCTAGTCATCGCTCTTTCACATTCAGGTACGTCGGAAATTCCATCGCAGTCCGAAGATGAAATGATTGCAAAGAAAGTTCCTGATATTGATGTTATAATTAGCGGGCATAGTCATACTACATTTGAGGAACCGATTATTGTAGGTACTACTATCTTAGGTTCGGCGGGGCAATATGGAGAAAATCTTGGCGTCCTCCGTATTACACGAAATGAAACCAATAAATGGACAGTTAATCATTATGAATTACGGCCAATTGACGATTCTCTTCCTGTAGATTCAACGATCACTAAAACAATCAATACATACAAAAAATCGATACAAGAGAACTACCTCAATGATTTTGGAATGAAGTTTGATGAAGTGTTAGCCTATTCACCGTTCGATTTCGCGCGTTTTTCCAAGTTAGGAATCGAACAAAAAGAAGAACCTATTGGAAATTTAATAGGCGACTCATTTATTCACATGATTCAACAACTGGAAGGAAAGGACTATGAACCGATCGCTGCCGCGGTTGTTCCAGTGGGTACGATCAGAGATACCTTCAGCAAAGGCGACATCACCGTTTCAAATGTTTTCAATGTCAATTCTTTAGGAATCGGTCCCGATGAAATCTCTGGCTATCCGCTTGTAGACATTTATTTGACCGGTAAAGAGTTGAAGACCATTGCAGAAGTCGATGCTTCGATTACTCCTATTATGAATGAAGTTCAATTGTATATCGCAGGTTTACGGTACACGTTTAATACAAATCGCTTCATTTTCAATAAAGTCACGGATATCAGTTTGCAATCTATGGATGGGACAAACGAAGAAATTGACGATGAAAAGCTTTACCGTGTGGTTGGCGGTTTATACTCCGTTCAAATGCTTCCTTTTGTAAATAAAAAATCTTTTGGTATCCTATCGGTTGTGCCAAAGACAAAAGAAGGTACACCGGTGACAAATTTTGAAGACCACATCGTGTATATGAATGAACACCAAGAAGTGAAAGAATGGTATGCCATTGCAAATTACTTCAAATCCTTTAAAAAGATGAACGGTGTCGCACAAGTACCACCATATTACGAGCAAACACATGGTAGAAAAATCGTAGAGCATGATTCAAATATTTGGGCCATCCTCAAAAATCCGAACGGGATAATCCTAACTGTCTATGCGATCGTACTCACAGTTGTCGGCCTAGTGGCTTTGCTTGTGACGTTTATTGTGAGGAAGCGCAAAAAAAATAGTTGATTCGGTGAGTGGTAAACATGCTGAAATGATGAGCGGATTCACATCGGACGAGGGCGTACACTAGCATCGCATATAGCGATGCTTTTCTTTTACATCACTTTACGAGAATTTGGTTTTATGGATACCTACAGTGGAGTACATAGTAGAGTGGAATAAAAACGTTGAAACATAGTAGCATGAATTCAACACATCTGAAAAAAACGAACCCTTTCACAGGTTATGAACGTATGAATAGTAGAAATATATTTGTTTCTCGAACAAGCTAGTTGATGATTTCAAAGACCATTTACGTGTCCAAAGGTGGTGAAGGACTCATGAGTAACAAAATCTTCATAATGAAAAGATAAAAAACAACAAACAGTAAAATAAAATCTATATCCAGTTGTTGAATAGGCGCCGCGCTAGCATCTTATTATATTGCTTTACAAAATTATGAACTGTTGGACGACTAAATTAGAAAGAGGAGGTTCATAGATGAAAACGGTTAGCCGAGAAATACAAGAAATGACCATAAAATCTTTAGAATCAACGTTTCATAAACTTTCGAATGCTTATAAAAGTATGACGGAAAAAGGTTCCAATACAACACTTGTAGAAAAACGACGTGACGCTATAAAAGTTGGGTTAGAGAGCGTAAAAGACGTTTGGAATGGTGTAGATTTCTTCTATACTAAAGAAGAGATCTTACAATCTAAGGATATTCTACAACGTATCATTCCATCTATTGAAAAACAATTAGTAAAAGCAAAGGATGGCAGTCCTCAAAAAACGTTAAATGAGCGTCGTGTCATCGCACTTAAACTGGCTATCGAATCCTTGGAAACCCGTCTTAAATGAAGTGAACGCGATCTCTGATTACTTCATTGTATCCATAGCATGAGTTTTCACATAAGACGAAATCAGAATAATAATATTATGTAAACTAACAATCAGATTTAATCAGAGCTCAGTAACTTCATATGCTTTTATGGCCGTTTTTTGTGGAATGAATAGGCTTTTGGAGCACGAACCACTAGATGAATATGAACTAGAAGAAGTAACGGAAAATCTATACTAAAAGCAGAAAAACGATTGGATGTATTACTACCAAATTTTCATGCCTAAATTAAGTATATTTTAGCGGATAAATAATTGCGGCTGTTCAACACGCGCCGTGTTAGAATTGAATCAGTAAATTGCAGAAAAAACAAATTGAAAATACCTGAGGTGAACAGTATGGTGTTTAATAAACAATCCTTACGCATGATTTGGCCTATTCTATTTTTACTTGTACTGGCTTCCAACTTTGCTTTATATCGTTCTTCACTAGGAATCAGCATTTTGCCTGCGAATACCAATCCTGTAGTTCTAGGTTCTCTCATCGATCTCACTATTGTAGCTCCAGTATTATTTTTAGCGTGGCAACGGAAACTAAGCTGGAAATATTTCCTTACTTTAATGGCAGGTGGACTAATCGTCGCTCGCTTTATCATTCCAATGCACTATTTAACCCCTTTTAAAACGCTTACTCTAATGGGCTTTGTAGTGGAAGCTGTGTTCGTTTTGCTTGAACTATTATTATTGTTGACTCTATTCAAGTATTTACCTGAAATTATCCGGAGCGTGAAGAAGAGTTCTTTACCCCATTTATTTGCTTTCTCCAATGCAGTAGACCAAAAAGTAAGGAAACAACCGATTATTCAAGTGATTTGTTCAGAAATGCTGATGTTCTATTATGCTTTTTGCCTTTGGAAGAAACAGCCTCTACCTAAAGAAAATACGTTTACGCTACATCAGAATTCAAGTCTAATTGCCTTTCAAGTGATGATGATTCATGCAATTGTAGTTGAAACGTTGGGAGTGCATTGGTGGTTACATGATAAGTCACTGATTTTATCGTTGCTACTTTTAGTTATAAATATCTATTCCGTTGTTTTATTTTTAGGAGACATTCAAGCTATACGATTTAACCCGCTACAAGTGGATCATGATCGCATGTATGTTTCATTGGGCTTAATGAAACGTATGGAAATAAAGTGGAAGGACATTGATGGAATCATAGAAGACCGTCCCACATTAGAAAAAAAGCTCAATAAGAATACGATAGATTTTGTAGCACGCGATTTTGAGAAAACGTACCCGGACATCATAATAAAACTAAAACATCCACAGGAAGCGGTTTTGTTCATGGGGATGAAGAAAAAGTATGAGCAAGTGGCTATTCGAGTAGATGACTCCGAAAAATTCAAGGAGATATTGAAAACGAAATTACAAAACTAGTTGAATGATAGTATTTATCCACGAATTGGGCACGAGAGCGGCATTTAATATATGAACTTTAAACTCTTTCAAAACATACCATGATAGAAATGTATGTCGAAAGGTGATCCTGCGTATGGATAGTCAATTACGTTCATTTATTTATGGATTGCAAACTAGAACGCCTTTACAAACTGTAGAGTTATGGATTTTAGGGTTGCAAAATCGAAGTGGCGCCGTTCAATATGCAGTGCTATCTCCAGCACTTCAAAAACGAACACAAAAGCAATTTGTAGAAAATAATTGGATAACTGGACAATCGAGTCCGTGGGTGTCAAATATTCATATTGTCCATGTAAATAAAATCAATGAAACAACGCAACAATTTACTCTTGCCTATGACCTGATCACTTCTTATGCAAGTTTCGGGAAAGGGCATAAAGTGATTACGGTAGAAAAGAATCCGGAACCGGGACGTGAGAATTGGTTCATTACGAAAATTAGTACGACATCCCTCCCAAATGAAGCGATTACCCCAGCTGAAATGATTAATCAATAAAATGATATACTTAGTACTAGATGTGCATAGGCTGTGATTCTCGATTTAGCAACCTTTTTTAGAATTGCACGGTTTAAGTAATGAAAAATTCTTAGGAAGTCAAGTGCCGACTGTCTGTATGAGAAAATGAATGTTTTAACCCTTTTAGCCTACTATATAAGCGCTTTTATGAGGTGATATACGTAGATGAATTCTGCATATGTACTGTTTATAAAGGGCTCAGGTAGCGAAATGATAGAAGTATATTCAGATTCTGGAATATATAATTGACAAAAAGAAGTGATGGAGACCATAGCCGTCTCCATCACTTCTATTTAACCTCTCCTACTCCTCTTGCATCCATAATTTGCTCGACTCGATCCTTGAACAATAAATACATTCCATGACCGACATAGCTGTACCGGTAATACAAAAAGCTTTGTTCATCTAATAAATAAAGAGTTCAGGGTTTTTCCAATTGATGCTTTTTTATATGGTACTGTAAGCTTTGACGGGTGATTCCCAGTCTGCGCGCGGCTTCTGAGATATTCCATTCGGTCTGTTCTAGAGAAGTTTGGATAAACTGCTTTTTCGACTGATTCAATAAGCTCTTTATCGGTCTACTTGCTTTGTCTTCTCCATTTTCTACAAGTAGTCGTTGCTCAGAAATAATTTTTCCACGAATATACGAAGGTAAGTGCTGAATTTCAATTGCCTTTGCATCCTCGTTCACTCTGATGACAATATTCTGCATTAAATGCTCTAACTCTCTAATATTTCCGGGCCACGAATAGCGTAGCAGTGCATCCCGCAAAGAAGGAGACAGCGGGGGTGTTTGAGTGCCCATTTTTTCCTGGAAATATTCCAAAAAGTAATTAATGAAAAATAAAATATCTTCGGGACGATCGCGCAACGGAGGGATAAATAGACTTGTATTAGCAACACGATAAAATAAGTCTAGTCGCATCCGTTCTTCTTCAATCAATCGTTCAGGATCTTCGTTTGATGCACTAATAACTGTACAGCGGACGGGAGTTACGTCGTTAGATCCTACTCGACGTACTAAACGCTCCTGCAATACGCGCATGAGTTTCGATTGCAACGTCATAGGCATGGAATTTATTTCGTCCATGAATAGTGTGCCTTCTCCAGCATATTCAAACAAACCGATTTGGTCTGTAGCACCCGTGAACGCTCCTTTTATCGTACCGAACAATGTACTTTCCAATAAATTTTCTGGAATAGCAGCGCAGTTGATAGCAACAAATGGCTTATCTCGGCGTGAACTGTGATTATGCATACTTTGTGCGAATAGTTCTTTCCCTGTTCCAGTTTCTCCTACAATCAATGTATCTGTATTGTATACAGATACCGCCTGAGCTTCTCTTAATAGTGCTTTTAATTCGGTACTTTGACCTTTAATATCTTCAAAAGTAAAAATGGTTCCATTAGAAGAGAAAGCTTTTTCCTCGGTTACTTGATGTTTACTTCGCTTTAACTCAATCGTTTGATAAAGTTGATCTTTTAATTTGGATTCATTTGTACTAATAGAGAAGACCCCGATCGTTTCTCCATCTTTCTTTATAGGAAATGTACTGTAGCTGACATACTGTGGAACTCCGTCTACTTTAGAGTGTGCGCGATATCTTGAGAAGATTGGTTTACCGGTACTAAATACGTGTCGGTGTTCAGAGAACTGTGGATTATAGTTATACGCATCCCATAAAGGTCTTCCAATTATTTCTTGAGCATTTAAACCTTCCATTTTCTCTTGTGCTGCATTGTAAAGCGTAATATCCCCAACAGAGTTACTCATCATCACGCCTTCATCTATAGTTTGGATAACTTCTTCTAAGCAATACAGACGCGCTTCGTTGTTGTCCAATTGGAATGAAAATTCTTTTATACATAAGATCACTAGAGGTTCAGGCTCTTCAAGTCGCTGGACAGCTACCTGTAATGGCTGATCTTGAATCTCTATATAAAATTCTTCTTGGTGGTAGAAGTGCAAATCTCCTCGTTTAAATAACTTATTAATATCAGTAGCCAAATCTATTGTAAAGGATAGATTTTCTTTCAATTCATACCATAAAACTTTGTTTGATGAATTAAGTACAATGACGCCGTCTACAAAACTTCTCGCGAATGTACCAATGGCTTTAGCAAACATCTAATAACCTCCTATGTTCAGTAGAAATTTTATTATATCATTTAGATGTCAGAAAAGTCTGCACTTGCATGCAGGAAATATCTGCATAGTTGAAAATGCTTTATGGCTAAGTGTTTTTTGAACGTTGTGGTTGAAAAGTTAGTGCAAAGAGGAAATTTATCTGCAGGTGAAAGTGAAAATTAATAGGAATCTACCATCGGAGTTCCGAATATTTTTAATGGTCATAAACCTTGGTGTAATAAGATTTCTATAGAATAATTACTATTTGTTTTTTCTCTTTTCGGAAGTTGGCACGGTACTTGCAATATATTAAAGCGAGAAACAAAAATACTAGTATATTCAGGGGGAATTCATAATGACGACAAAACCAGAAATTTTATATTCCGTAAAAGCGCAAAGAGGACCAAAACTTCGCTGCAAAGGATGGAGACAAGAAGCGATTCTTCGTATGTTAGAAAACAACATGGAAAATGCAGAGAAACCTGAAGAACTAGTAATCTACGGCGGAATCGGTAAGGCAGCCCGTAACTGGGAATCCTATCATGCGATTGTCCAATCATTGAAAGATCTAGAAGACGACGAGACATTAGTGGTTCAATCTGGTATGCCGGTTGCGATCTTTAAAACCCATAAATACGCTCCGACAGTTGTCATGGCGACAACGAATATTATGAAAGCGGATTGGCCTACATTCTATGATCTGCAAGATAAGAACCTAACAATCTATGCAAACTATACTGCAGCACCTTGGGAGTATATCGGAACACAAGGCGTAATCCAAGGTACATTTGAGACATTATCAGCGATTGCTCGCCTTCACTATAACGACTCCCTCGTGGGTAAGATCCTATTGACTGCAGGTGCAGGTGGTATGGGTGGAAACCAAACACGTGCGATGACAATGCATGGTGGCGTGTGTATTCTAGTTGACTCAAATGTGGAAATTATCAATCGACGCATTGAGAAAGGTTTCATTGATGAACTAGCTCCTTCACTTGATGAAGCGATTAAAAAGGCGAAAGAATACGCTGCAGCAGGCAAACCACTTGGAATCGCAGTAGTTGGAAACGCTGCAGACATATTTGAAGAAATTTTGAAGAGTGACTTCCGTCCCGAAATTGCAACGTCTATGACGCCAGGTCATGACCCGATCTCATATCTTCCTTCCGGCTACACAGTAGAAGAAGCAGAGCTGTTGCGTGATACAGACCGTGACTTGTATTTGGAAAAAGGTCGCGAAACAATGATTCGTGAATTGAAAGCGCTTATTCAGTTCATGGATGAAGGTGTTCATGCATTTGAATACGGTACAAGCCATCGTAAAGAGTGTATGGATGCAGGGATGGATAAAGAAGAGGCGAAGCGTTTGCCAGGATTCGTAGCGGAATATATTCGTCCATTGTTCTGTGAAGGCCGCGGACCTTTCCGTTGGATTTGTCTATCAGGAGAAGCAGAAGACCTTCGTAAAATTGATGATATGATTCTTGAGAAGTTTGCAGATGACTACTTGGTTACGCGTTGGATTAAACTAGCGAAAGAACATATTCCAATCGAAGCACTTCCTGCACGTATTTGTTATATGGGCTTTGGTCAGCGGAAAAAGTTTGCTTTAGAAGTAAATGACATGATTCGTCGTGGTGAATTAGCGGGTCCAGTTGCATTTTCACGTGACAACTTGGATTCAGGATCTATCGTTAACCCGACATTTGAATCAGAAAACATGAAAGACGGCAGTGACTTGATTTCTGATTGGCCGATGTTGAACGGATTATTAAATGCAGTGGGTATGTGTGATCTTATCGCAATTCAAGCAAACTACTCTATGGGTGAAGCAGTTCATACAGGTGTCACGATGGTAGCGGACGGCACAGCTGAATCCGATATGCGTCTTGAAGTTGCGATGACAGTAGACTCCGGAATTGGTGTGGTCCGCCATGCACAGGCCGGCTATGAAACGGCACGTGATGTGGCTAACGGTAAAGGCGAATTGACTGAGGAAAGTATTAAAATTCCATTATGGTGGGAGAGTAAAGCAACATTTGGACCTAAAGATTTAGTGAAAGCAGAAATGAAATAATTAGTACTAGAACCTAAGAGAAGTGGGTGGGGGATGTCAAACGCCTGTTTGACCTCCTCTGTTCTTGTTTAACTAACAAAAACACTTACTAGGGCGGGTGAGGAGAATGAACGATGTAAATGAGATGGTTGATTTGATGGATGCACATCCTATAGAGGAACAAGAAAATATTTACTCCATGCGTAACATTTTCAGCTTTTTCTTCTTCAGTTTAATTGGTATTTTCATGTTTTTTGTTCCAATAGATTTGAATGGGAAAACTTCTATTCCTTTAGATCATTTTGTAACGTGGATTCGTAATACCATTCCAACATTTGTTTCATATTATATTTTGATCATTATGGTTCTTGGAGCTTCTTACCCTTTTTATTCGGGTGTTTGGCGTAGAACCAAAATGGATATGATTTTCTCTAGTTTAAAAGTTTTAGGAGCAATCGCATCTTTTCTTGTTTTATTTGAAATGGGTCCTAGATGGTTATTGGCGGATGATATGGGGCCTTATTATTATTCGGTAGTATTGACGCCAATTGGTGTATTGATTCCAATTGGAGCAATCTTTTTAGCATTGTTAGTGGGCTATGGTTTGCTGGAATTTATCGGAATCCTAATGCAATCTATTATGAGACCTGTTTGGAAAACTCCTGGAAAGTCAGCGGTAGACGCTGTCGCTTCTTTTGTAGGTAGTTATTCTATCGGACTGTTGATCACGAATCGCATTTACAAAGAAGGCAAATACTCCCGTCGTGAAGCAACTATTATTGCTACTGGATTTTCTACCGTATCTGCTACATTTATGGTCGTCGTCGCTAAGACATTGAATTTAATGGAGATTTGGAATCTGTACTTTTGGCTAACATTCCTTGTCACATTTTTGGTTACTGCGATTACAGTCAGAATGTGGCCGATCAACAAAATACCTGATGATTACTATACGGGCGATGGTGCACCTGAAGTAATTATTAAAGAGAAAAGAATCCAGCATGCTTGGCAAGAGTCGATGCTAACTGCTCAAAATGCGCCAGGACTTTTTAAAAATGTCATATCGACGCTGAAGGATGGTATTCTCATGGCGATGAGTGTACTACCATCTGTTATGGCAATAGGCTTAATTGGTTTAATCTTGGCTAATCATACGCCTGTGTTCGATTATTTAGCTTATATATTCTTACCATTAACGTGGATTTTACAAATACCTGAACCATTTCTAGCTGCAAAAGCAGCAATGATCAATCTTGTGGATATGTTCTTACCATCATTAATGGTGATAGAAACTAGTCTACATACACGATTCATTGTAGGTTCTATTTCCATCTCCACTATTCTATTTTTCTCTGCGTTGATCCCGTGTATCTTATCCACAGATATCCCAATTAAAATGCGGGAGATTGTAGCTCTCTGGTTCATCAGAACGGTCTTATCATTAATTATTGTAACTCCATTAGCATTTTTATTCCTATGAAAGCGCTTTCCAATAAAAGGCACAACATTATTTAGCAGGAGGGTTCTATTGTGACTCTAATGAATGGTAATACAAAAGTCGATTTAGTAATTCGTCATGCAGCGGAAGTTTTGACTTGCGCTGAAGAAGGAATGGCAGGTCTTGGTGTCATTAAAGATGCTTGGGTTGCGGTGAAAGACGGACGTATTGCGGGAGTAGGTTCAGAAAAAGAAGGAAGTAGCACAATCAATCTGGACGATGCGCGTCAAATTGATGCTACTGGAAAGGTTGTCGCACCAGGGTTTGTTGATTCGCATACGCACCTCGTCTTCAATGGTACACGTGTAGAAGAGTACGCTGTAAAAATAGCAGGAAGTGATTTGAATAAATTAGTAGAAATGGGCATAACGGCAGGACCAAACCGAACTATAGAACTGACTCGATATGCATCTGAGGAAGAGTTATTTCGACAATCAAAAAAACGAATGATGAACATGTTAGAGTACGGCATGACAACCATTGAAAGTAAAAGTGGATATGGGTTAACGACAGAAAGTGAAATTAAAATTTTGGAAGTTGGACGACGTCTGGATAAAGAAACACCTGTTGATGTATATAACACATTTTTAGGGGCACACGGATTCCCAGAAGGCATGACAAAAGAAGAGTATTTACGTGTCATTATAGAAGATATGATTCCAAAAATCGGCGAACGTAAATTGGCGGAGTTCTGCGATGCTTGGTGTGATGACGGATACTTCACGGCCGAGGAGTCCGAACAGATACTTGAAGCTGGCTTAAAATATGGTATGAAACCGAAATTGCATGCGGATGCCTACTCGTATATCGGTGGATCTGATCTTGCAGTCAAAATGAATATGGTCTCCGTCGATCATTTAAACTACACGCCGGTTGAAGTAATGGAGAAACTTGCTAAATCGAATGTAACAGGTGTGTTAATGCCAGCATTAGATTTTGCGGTAGGTCATACCAAACCTTTCGATGCACGTAAAATGCTGGATTTAGGAATGAATATTGCGCTGGCCACGGATCTTTGTCCAGCATGTTATACAGAGTCGATGCAATTTGTTATCAATTTAGCTTGCAGACTGTATAAATTCACGGTGGAAGAAGCTATCAAAGCAGCGACTTACGGTGGAGCATGCGCGTTAGATTTACATGATCGGGGCGTGATTGCTGAAGGCAAAATAGCTGATCTACAGATTTGGGCTATTCCTTCTTATGTCCATATCGCATATGAACTCGGAACCAATATTGTGGAGACTGTATTAAAAGACGGCGAAGTAGTCGTAGAGCATGTAAAAGCACAGTGAGAAAAGGAGCGATGTAGAATGACAAATAAACAAGTGAAAAATAACGCAGCAGAATGTGTGGATGAAAAACGTTTACTCGACTTATTCCTTGAACTAGCAAAAATTGACGGACCTAGTGGGAAAGAACAAAAGGTAGCAGACTACTTGGTGAAGGCACTACCAGAACTAGGTTTTACTTTTGAATTCGATGAGGCGCATAAAGAATTCGGCGGACAAGTCGGCAACTTGATTGCGTATAAAGAAGGAACAGATTCATCTGTAGCACCAGTATTTTTCTCTACACATATGGATACTGTGCTTTCTACGAAAGACTTAAAGCCAGTAATTAAAGACGGTGTGATCTACTCAGATGGCACAACCATCTTAGGAGCAGATGATCGGGCAGCATTGGCCGCATACTTAGAAGGTGTTCGTGCTGTGATTGAGAGTGGAATTCCACATGGGCCGATTGAATTGGTCTTGACAGTCAATGAACAGCCAGGTCTCGTAGGTGCGCGTCATTTAGATTACAGCAAACCGAAAAGTAAATTCGGTTACATTTTTGATAGTAGCGGTGATGTGGGTCAAACGATTTTGAAAGGTCCATATAGTAGTAGGATCTGGATGAAAGTAAAAGGAAATGCGGCGCATATTGCTCTGAATTCAGAAGAAGGGAATAATGCGTTCATTTTAGCGGCAGCTGGTTTGTTGAAGCTGAACTTAGGTGAGATCGATGAAGAAACCTTAGCGAATATAGGTATTATCGAAGGCGGAGAACTCACTTCCATTATACCGGGCGAAGTGACAGTCGCTGGTGAAGTGCGTAGTTTCTCCAAAGATAAGTTAGATAAGCAACTACAACATATGGAAGACGCCATGCGTAAAGCTGTGGAAGATCGTGGTGGCTCCGTAGACGTGAAAATCGAGAAAAAGTATAGTGGTTTCGCAATTCCGGAAGATCATATCCTAACAAAAACCGTTTTGGATGCATCGGCCAATATAAGTGTCGATCCATACCTAACCCAAACACTAGGCGGAGCTGACACAAATGTATTAAATGAAAATGGATTGACTTGCTTGACGTTAGGGAACGGTTTTCAAAATATCCATTCATTCCGAGAATGCATCAGCATAGAAAACCTAACAAATACAGGAAAATTAACCGCCGCATTAATTCAGAAGTGGTATGAAAGTCAAAAGTAATCTGATGCGAGAGATTGATTAAAAGAAGGTACTGAAATTAGATAAGAATTCAGGGGGATGAGAGTAGTGTTAATGAATCCAGTGTTCATTTCCGTATTAGTTCTAACAGTATTAAGCCTAGCTAGAGTGCATGTCATATTTGCGATATTAATGGCAGCGATAACAGCGGGACTTCTTTCCAACTTATCGTTATCAGATACAGTTTCCTTATTTCTTGGCGGAATGGGTGGTCAGTCTGAAACTGCATTAAGCTATATATTGCTGGGAATCTTTGCAGCCATGATTGCCCATTCGAGCATTACAAAATTGTTGATAGATAAATTATTGTCAGTAAAAAAAATGAGTAAATATACGTTGCTTTTGATGATTGCGGGCTTGACTTGTCTGTCAGGAAATTTGATACCGGTACATATTGCCTTCATACCGATTCTCATCCCGCCTTTGTTGATTTTCTTCAACTATTTGCGTTTGGATCGACGAGCTGTCGCTTGCGCTCTGACGTTCGGTTTGAAGATGCCTTATATGTTAATTCCAGCAGGTTACGGTTTGATCTTCCACGGCATAATTGTCCAGGAAATCAGTAGCAACGGGATGCCGGTCACATTATCGCAAGTACCTTTTGCAATGGCAATACCAACAGTCGGTATGTTTGTCGGTTTATTTATCGCAGTATTCATAACGTATCGTAAGCCACGTGATTATGCATCTGCAGAAGAACGCGCTAGTCAGGAACAAATATTTTCATCTACTGTTCAATTAGCGGCTACAGAGGGATCGGTTAGACACAAGCTTGACTTACGAGATATTTTAACGCTTGTTGCGATTGTTGCTGCTTTAGTCGTCCAGGTTTTGTTACACTCATTAGTGATCGGTGCGTTAGTAGGCATTATCGTGATGTTTGTTGCAAGAGTCGTCACATTGAGTGAAGGTGAAATGGTTGTCCAAGAAGGTGTGAAGCTTATGGGAGCGATTGCATTTGTCATGCTTCTTGCTTCAGGCTATGCAACTGTTTTAAAAGATACAGGTGCTGTAACCAGTCTGGTGACGGCGGTAGAAGGCTATTTCAGCTATGGTAAAGTGGCGGGAGCTGCACTTCTCTTATTGATTGGTTTACTAGTGACCATGGGGATTGGAACGTCGTTCGGAACGATTCCGATACTCACTGCAGTGTTCGTTCCGATATGTATGGTTATGGGGTTCAGTCCTCTTGCGACCATTGCATTGATCGGTACAGCAGGGGCATTAGGAGACGCAGGTTCACCCGCTTCAGACAGTACACTTGGGCCCACATCAGGATTGAACGCGGACGGTAAACATCATCATATTTGGGATACGTGTGTGCCTACATTTTTACATTATAATATTCCTTTATTTATATTCGGAATAGTGGCAGCTGTAGTTTTATAAAAAAGAATAAGAGGTGTTGGAATGAGTAAAGATGGGAAATTGATTCAATTAGACAGAAACTTTACAGATGAAGAAAAGCAGTTGATTCAATTAGACGGTGAATCACTCGATAGAAAACAAATTGAGCGTATTGCTTTTGGTAAAGTGCCAGTAGGAATTACCGATCATGCCTTGCAACGTGTTCGAGAAAGTCGGGAGCGTATTGAAAAACAATTACGAGATGGAAAAGTTATCTATGGTGTAAATACTGGATTTGGCAAGTTAAGTGATATTCAGATTGAAGATGAAGACATTACAAAATTGCAACTTAATCTGCTTCGTGCGGACGCTGTAGGTGTCGGGGAGCCTTTACCACAACCTGTCGTACGGGCCATGATGGTTTTACGTGCGAATGCACTAGCAAAAGGTTTTTCCGGAATTAAAGAAGACACACTACAATTATTGGTTCAGTTGATCAATAAAGGCGTTCATCCAGTCGTTCCGTGTAAAGGTTCTGTAGGTGCAAGCGGTGACTTGGCTCCATTATCGCATGTAGCGATTGTACTAATTGGTGAAGGCCGTGCAGAATTCGAGGGAGAGATCTTGCCAGGCGGAGAAGCACTAAAGCGTGCGGGATTAAAACCGGTCACTTTGCAGGCAAAGGAAGGACTTGCTTTGATCAATGGTACGCAAGCAATGACTGCAGTTGGTGTTATTGGATTAAATGAAGCGGAACGTGTAGGTCTGGCTGCGGATATGGCAGCAAGTCTAACAATGGAAGCATTACAAGGGATCATTACAGCGTTTGATAAAGGACTTCTAGCTGTGCGACCGCATAAAGAGATGGAAGTGGTCGCCTCACGAATGCGTAATTGGCTAAAAGGCAGTAAACGAATAACTAGCCAAGGACAAATCCGTATGCAAGATGCCTATTCCATTCGTTGTATTCCGCAAGTGCACGGTGCCTCTTGGCAGTCGCTTCAATATGTCGATGATCGTTTACGTGTCGAAATGAACTCTGCCACAGATAATCCAATCATTCTTGAAAACGGCGAAATCATTTCTGGCGGTCATTTTCACGGACAGCCGATTGCACTGGCTATGGACTTCATGAAAGTTGGCGCAGCTGAATGGGCTAATATTTCAGAAAGACGAATTGAGCGATTAGTCAACCCGCAACTTAGTGGACTTTCTCCATTCCTTGCAACAGATCCAGGTTTGGAATGTGGTTTGATGGTGGCGCAATACGCTGCAGCTGCACTTGTTTCGGAGAATAAGGTACTTGCCCATCCAGCGAGTGTAGACTCTATTCCAACTTCTGCTAACCAGGAAGATCATGTCAGTATGGGGACAATTGGTTCTCGACAAGCACGTGAAATTATTCATAACAGTTCCCGCGTCATCGCAATTGAACTGATTTGTGCTTCACAAGCTATTCACTTGGAGCAAGCGGAGAAAGAGCTTGCCCCAGCAACTAAAGCCTATTTAGAAAAAGTGCGTACTATTTGTCCGCCATTAGAAGCGGATCGTGATATTTCGCAGCAAATTGAAGCATTGTCTACTTTTATCTTGCGTGAGGATATTTTGGCTTGATGAAGTGCCACAGTACCATCTGATGTAAAAACCATTCTATATGATGACATGCAGGGTCGTTATATAGGATGATGAATGAATCTCTATCTATAAAGTACAAAAGCGCATCGCTACTATCAGGATGTGCTTTAAAGTAAATAGATGTTTGAATCCTTCCTAAACACGTGATACAAGCACTTTTATGAGGTAATATCTAGCTATCGTAGTGGCTAGATGTTATCTTATTTTTTATGGTCAGTAAAAGTTATGGAAGAAGGTTCAATACATGGAGGATTCAATACAAGAAAAGATAAAAAATAAAGAGCTAAAAGTCGCTCCCATCATGACTGCGCTACTGATTGGTGGCTTTATCGGATTGTTTAGTGAAACCGCTTTAAATATGACGATGAATGATTTGATAAAGGAATTTGCTATTTCTGCATCTACAGCGCAGTGGTTAACTACGGGATATTTACTCGTGCTTGGTATTATCATTCCCGTTTCCGGCTTACTCATAAAACGTTTTCCGACAAGGAATCTTTTTATTACGAGCATGAGTTTGTCTATTTTAGGTGTACTAATTGCTGCCGTATCTCCAAGCTTCATCATTTTGTTAATCGGACGGATTATTCAGGCGATAGGTACTGGGTTGCTCGTGCCCTTGTTATTCCATACCGTTCTGATTCTCTTTCCACCTTGGAAAAGAGGGACTGCGATGGGATTAGTCGGTCTAGTGATGATGTTTGCACCCGCTATAGGTCCGATTTCAGCTGGATTGATTATTGATTATTTCAATTGGCATATGATATTTTGGTTGATCACACCAATTCTTGTTTTCGCATTGATATTCGGGATGATATACTTACCGAATCTATCCGCTGTTGAAAAGCAAAAAATCGATGCATACTCCATAATTCTTTCTACGATTGGTTTTGGGGGCATTGTAGTTGGATTTAGCTATGCTGGAGAAAGTGAAGGATGGTCAAGTCCGATTGTGATGGCATCTTTTGCGGCAGGTTTGATGGCTCTCGTTCTCTATGCTTTTCGTCAAAGATCAATTAAAGAACCGATGCTTCATTTGGAAGTGTTTAAGCATCCAATGTTTACGTTAGGCATTATCCTAACGTTGTTTGCTAATCTAATTATATTTTCTTCCAATATTTTATTGCCACTGTTTATGCAAGCAGGACTCGGTTTATCAGCTTCTAAAGCAGGCTTATTGCTATTACCGGGGGGTATTTTTAACGGTATTACATCTATGGTCAGTGGGCGGGTTTTTGATCGATATGGTCCAAGGGGCTTGGTTATTGGTGGATTTGCAATGAGTATTGTAGCTACGTTATTTTTTGCCACGATTTCATCGACGACTAGCTTTTACTGGATCATCCTCTTCTTCATGCTCTTAATGATGAGTATGTCAATGGTGACGACACCCTCTCAAACAAATGGAATTAACTCGCTACAACTAAACCGCTATCCTGATGGAACAGCAATTGTTAACTCGACCATTCAAACGTCTGGAGCAATTGGTACAGCGATTGGGATTACTATACTAAATACGTCACAAAATACGTTCTTACGCAATATTAGCGATCCTATTACAGCTGCTCATCAAGCCGAAGCAGTCATTACAGGTGTGCAAAACGCATTTTTATTTGCGACCATTATATCGATTTTTGGTTTTATCTGTTCGCTATTTATCAAGCGGGTCAAAGTGTATAATGGCTGACCAGTTGATCGCGTAGTATGATTTTCATTTATTTTATAAATTCTGTGAATTCTTACTATAAATTTTCATTTCCTATTACATTCAATACTCCTATATGATACAATACGAATCATAATAGTAAGAATTAAAAGGGGATGGGTTTATGTCAACAACGAACCATGCATTAGTAAAGATTGCTGCTACAGCGAAGTGGGACGAAGGGGTTCGCTCTACTCATACGATCCGAGACTTCGAAGGTTTTCCGATGGATGAACCTGTTCATTTAGGTGGAACCGACACCGGAGCGAATCCACTTGAATTTATTGCGGCTGCGCTGAATGGCTGTAAAGCGGTAATGATTCCATTAATTGCGAACGAGCAAGGCTTTGTTTTTACAGCAATTCATTTTGATACGACAGGGATCGTGGACGCTAGAGGTTTGATGGGGGAAGAAGGCATAAAAACACATTTCCAGAAAGTTCGTTTTGTTTGCGAACTCACTACACATGAATCAGATGAAGCGATCGAGCAATTGAAAGCGGAAGTGGAAAGAAGATGCCCCGTATATAATCTATTTGCCGATGCAGGAATTCCTTTGGAGTCGAAATGGATAAAGAAATAATGCAAGCAAAGCTAAAATCGCGTGAAATCAAGTTTTCTAACTTGGTTTCACGCGATTTTTTATTCGAGTTTTCTAATCAGCTAGTATTTTATCGTTCGCAAGCAAAATCATCTTTATCGCGATCCATTTTAGCTTGATATGCGGGATGACTGCTTGGCACACCGTTAGGATAGGTCTTCCTTAGTTCTGTACAATTTTGAAACCATTCCGTGTTTTGGACAGGTGGTGTGGGCTTGGCTACAGGCGCAACTGGTTGTTCTGTCTTTACAGAATGGGGTGCTGGTGTCTCTTTTTGAGGTGCCGGTTCAGCAGGTTTTTCTTTTACTACCTGCGCGTTAAAGCCTGAGTCGGTAGCATAATCTTCAACTGACCAAATACCCAACTTTTTTTCTTTCGCTATCGCTTGTGTCTTCTCGTAAGAATCTACGTATCGAGTATTTGGGGGGTAGATGTACGCTACACGAGCTAAACCTTCACTCAACAAGACTTTTTGGAGGCTTTTTCCATCTACATAAATATAGGCAAGTAAACGGTCGTATTTATCAAAACGTTCTCCTACATCGAATTCAATTTCTAGTGTCCCGCTTTCTATCAGTTCTTTGTTTCTAGCTTTGGCTTCATCCCCAAACGGTTGCTTCCCCAGTCTAGGATGATTTGTTTCAGGCGTGTCGATCAACAAGTATCGAACGTTTTGCTCCTTACCGTTATAAAGGATCTTAATCGTATCGCCATCTATTACTTTCACTAATTCTACTGGAATTCTCGCAGTAGTACCGCTTGTATCCGTTGAATCCTGTAGTTTTTTAGGAGTTACTGTTAAAGAATCATTTTTTTGTGGCACAACGACTGGAACGGGTTTTTCTTCAGTAGCTTTAGAACTTTCTTTTTTCGGTTGTTCTACTTCTTTTACCGCTTCTTTTTCAGGTATGTCGTTCGTCGTTTCAGCTGGTGTATCTGAAGACGTCTGTTCCACTGAATCAGCTTTCTCTATTTCAGGCTCTATCTCATCTGGCGTAATGACTACCGCCACTATGAACATCGCAACACCTACTAAAGCGAGGGTGGCAAAATTTCTCTTGCGCTTTTTAAAGATCGCTTTAATAAGTAAGCCGACGACACCAATCAATATAAATAGAAAACCAAATAACGCAAAAAATACAAACATATTATCACTCTCGATTCACTTTAATAACATAACACGTACTTCCATGAGTGAGATTACCATAGTTTTCAAGAAAGATATACGCAACTAAATACGTAGTGCTAATAGATCACAAACTGTCATGTGAAAAAGTATTCTAAAATTCATACTTTCAACTAGACTACACGTGAACTTACGGAAGATCCATAGAAACAAATTTAAGACAGAAACGAGAGCAAACCATCACGTTAAATGTTTTCATCTATTCGATGGTGAATGGAGCTACAGATGGTAAAAGAAAATGAAGTAAGAATTAATTACTCATGTTGAAAACATATTAACAACAATAAGCAAACAATAATTAGTTTTGTTTGCTTATTTAGTAAGACTATAACGTTACATAAAAATCGTCGGGAAAGATTCAGATTCCTACATCCTATTATCTGGCCATGTTGATTCGTATTTCGCTGGGTTTCAAGATGATAATGTAGCAATCGGTCCACTGCTAGGAATCGCTAAAGGAATGATTGGCAGCGGCTATCAACCAGAAAAGACCATTATTTTCAATGCGATTGCCGCAGAGGAATAGGGTAATTCAAATACTCGATACGATTGGTCTACAGACGCTTACAATCAAATCTTTACGATTCATCCCAAAATGGGTCGGAAAGATGTTTGCCAATATGAACTTTGAGCTTCCGGCATATGAACAGGCACAAAACCACTGCGGCCTCTATGGACTTCATAATCCAACGTCCCTTGCATAGGATATACTGCATGAAAATCACTTAGGGGGATTGAAATGAATAGAGACGCCAATAATCAATCAACATTTGACTATATCGTTGTTGGAACGGGGCCTGCGGGAGCTGCTATTGCAAGAAAACTAACCGATGATAACCAAAATTCCGTGTTAGTTTTAGAGGCGGGGGATAATAATAGTAAGGAACGGCCAATCAGAGATTCTTTGTTTGCGCCACCATTTATTCTCACTGATGACTTTTTCCCGCAATACTTTTGGCAAGGAAAAAGTGTTCCCCAGAAAAACGTAAAAGGTAGGTCGTTTGATTGGACGGGAGGGCGAACTTTGGGAGGTGGATCTTCCATTAACAATAACCAGTATGTAAGACCATCCCAGGTGAATATGAAACAATGGGAAAACCTTCTAGGTCCACTGTGGTCACCAGAACAAGAGACCTATCAATTTTCACAACTAGAAAACTACAATGGCCAAACGGAAAATCCAAATGCGAGAGGATATAACGGGCAGTTGGATATCAGGCAGGCTCCTGCTAATCCAACCACCATGGCTGAAAAATTAGTTACAGCGATGGAAAAAGCCACTGGTTTCAAAAGAATTTTAGATTATAACGATCCCAATACACCACTTGGCCCCTTCACGAGGTGGCAGCTTTACCAGACCCCCTATGGTCAACGAGAAAGTGCAGATACGGCTTTTCTTTCAACGGATGTTATGACTGATAACGGTGAAGGAGTAAATGGAAGAAGATTATTAGTATCTTATAATTCAACAGTGCAGCGTGTGATTTTTGATGATGAAAGGCGGGCGATAGGTGTTGAATTTCACAAGAAAGGAACATGTTATTACGCGTATGCTCGTAAAAAAGTCATTGTATCAGCTGGAATAAATAGCCCTCAACTATTAATGCTTTCTGGAATTGGGCCATCAGAAACACTGAATAAAGCGGGTATTCCCGTCGTTCATCATAACGCGAATGTAGGAAAGAACATGACCACCCATCCAGTTAACACTGCCACCTTTACAACGAATTCGAATGACAAAGCACTTCCGGACGCTGATCCCTTTGCGCTCTATACAGGTGGAGCCTTCTTGCCGGATCCAATGCCCGGTGTTGACCCCAACCGCCGCGGTGTGCAGTTAATTGGCCAAATCGGTACTGGCGGAATGTTAAGCATCGTCATTATATTATTGGAACCAAAGAGCCAAGGATCAGTCAGAATCCAAAATGGAGATCCATTAAAGATTGTACTTGCCGATGTTGCCTTTTTGAATAAACGTTCCGATCTAGAAACCATAAAAAATATTTACAAAGTATATATTAAAAACATTGCAACGGAACTTTCAAAAATAGATGCACACTATCAACTCGTTACTCCCACACTGGAAACTATTGAGGATGATAGCAAACTTGAAAAGTACATTCAGGAAAATTTAGGTCCAACACATCATATACAAGGCACGCTACGAATGGCGCCAAGTGAAGAACATGGCGTAGTGAATGCTGCCGGGGAAGTATACGGTGTAAAGGATTTGATTGTTGCGGATGATTCTATCGCACCGTTTGTTTCGGACGGCAATACGTCGGCGCCAGCTTTTTTCATTGGCGCAAATATTGCGGAACAAATAGTGAGACAGAATGGTATGAACTCCGAATAAATACCATTGCACGAAAAATTAACAGAGCGCACAAAGTCATCAGACGTATGCACGTGAAGTATACATTTCAATAAGAAGTACCTGTGAAAACAAACATGACTGTTTAATCGTTCATAGTTGTTTTTCAATACAGGTGCTTTTTTTATCGTTTCAACTAGTATACAATTAGATAAATACCTAATTAGACAAAAAACTAAATACCTCAAGTGGAAGGAGAAACCCAATTTGAATGAAGTTTTTAAAGCTTTAAACGACGAAACGAGAAGACAAATACTTACTTCACTCAGTGAAAAAGGTTCTTTGACTGCGAGTGAAATACATGAAGAATTCGAGATGAGTAAGCCGAGCATTTCCAATCATTTAAACATCTTACGTAACGCAGGGCTCGTCAGTTCAGAGAAAAAAGGACAGTATATTTACTACACTCTCCACACAACCGTTCTCCAAGATCTTCTTGTTTGGATGATAAAACTGAATAAATAAATTAAAAACATTCTTAAGTTAGTGCTCCTATACATATGTTCAGGGTAAACTTCATCTTAAAGAATACATGTGTTTGCCTTTAAAGGTGCAGGCGTAATGCTGTGCAGTCGCTGTTTAGCCCTCTGCATACCACCGAAGCAAACAAAATATTGTTTTGTTTGTTTTATAAAAAACTTACGGTTGCACCAAACGCAACTCTTTAAACATTCCCAAATTTTTGTTGCGCGAGTAATTTATGATCAACTATACAACTCAATCGCATCACGAACTACGGATTCTTTAATGTGATAATGTGTGGCTTGCCATGTTGCTTTCTGACCTTTTACGATTAATACTTGTGGTGATTCATGCCTTACGTTTAAGTCAGTTTCAATCGCTTTTGAAACGGCTTGATCTGTCTGTACGACAATAATGTAAAGTGGTAAGTCCGTAACGAGAGTATGTAATTCTTTTTTTGCCGATAGGCTACTGAAACATGTCAAACTCATTTTAAAGAGAAGGACGGATTGTTTTTTGGAACTTTCCCATACAGTCCGCCATTCCTCTATTGTTTTTATGCGTTTCAATTTAAATCCTCCATTTAATACGTTTTATATTTTATGTAGTTTAATCTATACAGTTTCACTATATACCCACGGAGGTATACAATCAATTTATATCTACAGAATTCTATAGAATCTTTTATGTAAATGCAACTTAACGCGATTGGATTCGTTTACATTATTAGTTAATTTTGGTTAAGGGTTGACGCATAAAAATTCAAAATAGTAGGAGGTCCCAATGAGGACTTTTCTTGAGAAATATAAAGTATTAGTATTCTTATTGTTTGCTTATTGGGGCGTCTGTCTGGTCATGCTTTTTAAGAGTTTGGACTTCCTCTACGTTGCGTTGTCTTGGAATGTGTTATTGGCTGTATTACCGTTATTTTTTATTAGGCAAGCGGTCACGACGGTAGGGCAGAGGAAGATCAGTTGGTCTATTTTTTGGATAGTGCTTTGGTTAATCTTCTTCCCTAATTCTGTCTATCTAGTAACGGATTTTATTCATATAGCGAATGAAAAGTTCAAATGGATGTCAAATGCAGGACCGTATGCCCCAGACGGCGCGATCGTATACAGTCATGACATCTTAATATGGATCAAGTTATTAGTGATTGCCATGGGCTTCTTTTATTCCGTAGTAGTTGGACTGGAGTCTGTCTATATTTTCGAACAGATTGTTAGAAAGAAGTATTCAAAGAAGATAGGCTACGTGAGCATTTTAAGTGTAGGGTTGCTGACTGGGATAGGCGTCTATATAGGAAGGTTTTTGCGCTTTAATAGTTGGGATATAGTTTTCAATCCATTCCAAGTGTTAAAGCAAGTAGCAGATGTAGATAGATTTGAAGTACAGTTCATTATCGCGTTCTCTGGCTTTGTTTTATTCTGCTATATGCTTTATCGATCGTTTAAGGAAAAATAACCATAGCACTTGTGGCGGCAACACACATGGATGTTCAACTATTCATGTGGATTGCCAACACGAGTGTTTTTTGATTCTTAACAGCAAAGAATGTTTAGTGCACTTTCAGCAAGGGAAATTACATGGATGAGACGAGTAGTAGTTACGTCCGATCAATTCGTATGTTTCTCAATAAATGCGTGTATGTAATAAAAAGGAGTTAGATAAAAATGGATGAAAAGAATGTACAATCAATGCATTTGAATGATGGAACGGGCCTTCCATCCATTGGTTTCGGAACGGTAAAAGTAAAAGGGGCGCAAGGTGTGGTCAGTACGTTGACAGCGATCGAAGCGGGATACAGACTGATTGACACGTCAACAAATTATAATAATGAGGGAATGGTAGGAGAAGCAGTACGTCGATCTTCTGTGCCTAGAGAAGAACTGTTGATCAGTTCCAAACTCCCCGGCGCTTCACATGAGTACGAAAGAGCGATTCTGATGATTCAAGAGTCACTGTATCGTATCGGAATCGATTACTTTGATAAATACTTGATTCATTGGCCACTTCCAAAACAAGATAAATACGTAGAAGCATGGCAAGCGTTAGTCGATGCACAGAAATTCGGACTGATTAAGACGATAGGTGTATCTAATTTCTTACCGGAACATCTGGAGCGTATCATTGAAAAAACAGGTGTAACGCCTGCTACCAATCAGATTGAACGCCATCCGTATTTTACTAATAACGAACTAGTGGAATACAACAAAAGCCGCGGTATTGTAACGGAAGCATGGAGTCCTTTAGGCCGTGAATTAAACGACGTGTTAGAAAATGAAACGATTGTCTCGATTGCTAGAAAATACAATAAGGAACCAGCGCAAATTATTATTCGTTGGAACCTACAGAACGATATCTTAACGGTCGTAAAATCATCTAACTATGCCCATCAAAAAGCCAATCTTGATGTATTCGATTTTGAATTGTCCGAAGAAGATATAAGACAAATTGACTCTTTAGATAAAGGTGAAGCGGGAAGAGTAGAAGGACAGCACCCGAATGAATATGAAGAATTTGATTAAACGTATCTTTTTTAGTATTAAGTTACATTCAGTTTAATGAATACATGTAATTATTTATTTTATTGTAATTTGAATTCATATGTTAGTGTAATATCCAAACAAGTTTTATTTATATATATCAATGGCGGAGGTGACCTCAATGAAAATGAGTAACTTGCTAATTACATTAATTAGTGTTGCTCTTGTTTTTATCCTAATAAGTAGTGTGCAAGACGAAATTACCTGGCCATTATTAATGCTATTGTTAGTAGTGGGATTTGTAATAAACTTTTTTATCTCTTTATTATCACGTAAGGAAAAATGAAATTAGTCATTAATTTTACATTTTCGCTGCATTTAAATAAATAAGTATAATTATGGTTATCTCTTAGAAGTAGGGGGATTGACTTGAATGTTATTTGAGAAAAATAAGTTCAGTATATTTACGATTATTACTTGTTTAGTGATGATGGTTAGTATTGTATGGACACCACAAAATACTCAGGCTGCTAGTTTACATGTGGATGAGGTAGCTAAGATTACTTCGGAATATCTTGTATTGAATGAAAAAGATGGCACAGTGATCATCGAAAGAGAGGTAGAATTAGAATCTCGAATCGGTAAAGAATATTTTAATGAGTTAGTACAAACCTTAGAAAAACTTAATGAAGTTTTATCAAGTCCAGCAGGTGAGAAGTACAAAAAAGAAATATTCGAAGAAGCAAACTCGAATGTTGTGTCGATGGCTAAAATAAGTGGCTGTGGCGCTGCAACCCTTGCTGGTTTTGCACATACTGGAGCCTTTACTGGGCTTATGACAGTTGCAGGTGTTAGTGGTCCAGCAGGATGGGCTTTAGGTACTGTTGTTGGCGGGGTATGGCTAGCAGGGAGTGCGGCAGCTGGGTGTTTAAAATAATTTATAGATTAAATACTGAGATTAATACTCAAAAGCCCTCCAGCAATGGAGGGCTTTTGAATGTAACTTAATTAGTAAAGAGGTACATTGAAAAAGTCTGCGATTTCAGATCCTGTTATTATGATGAAAATGACTCACCAAGGTCCGCATTGTAAAGGGGCGAGGTGGGTCATTTTTTATTGTATCAACATGAAATTCAACTTTTAAAGGACAACGGCTAAAAGTATTTGTGTAATCGGACGCGTGAATGGAAAACGATATTGAGTCACAATACCGATGAGTTTTTCAGGAAGCCAACAGAGCACAAATCCTGTTTTTGAATAGCGGAACATGTATTAATAATGGACACTCTCGATCTTCAAGCATTTCATACACTTCCTATATATTACGTTTTCTGTATATTCGTGTATACACTGGGCTTGCAGGTGAGCTAACTGTTCTTCTAACTGATGAAGGTTACGGCGTTTTACAGAGATCTGATGTATTAACTGTTCAGTTGTCATAACTCTATTCACTCCTAATTATAGATAGATTTCAGCACCCGATTTTTTAAATTCTTCAGCTTTTTCTTTCATACCATTTTCTAATGCTAGTTTTTCTTCTAAACTGTTGTCATCCGCATATTTTCTAATGTCGTGTGAAATTCGCATACTGCAAAACTTTGGTCCACACATCGAACAGAAGTGGGCGACTTTTGCCCCTTCAGCCGGCAATGTTTCATCATGGTATTCCATCGCGCGTTCAGGATCCAGACTTAAATTAAATTGATCTCTCCAACGGAATTCGAAACGGGCTTTTGATAATGCATCGTCACGTTTGTATGCGTCAGGATGGCCTTTTGCTAAATCAGCTGCATGTGCTGCAATTTTATATGTGATAACGCCTTCACGCACATCCTCTTTATTGGGTAGACCGAGATGCTCTTTAGGCGTTACATAGCACAACATCGCGGTCCCGAACCAACCAATCATAGCCGCACCAATAGCAGACGTGATGTGGTCATAGGCAGGTGCAATATCTGTCGTCAACGGACCGAGTGTATAAAAAGGCGCTTCTTGACAAATCTCCATTTGCTTATCCATATTTTCTTTAATTAAATGCATAGGCACATGACCAGGACCTTCTACCATGACTTGGACATCATGGGACCAAGCAATTTTCGTTAATTCGCCAAGTGTTTCAAGTTCAGCGAATTGTGCTTCGTCATTGGCGTCAGCGATGGAGCCTGGACGTAACCCGTCTCCTAATGAAAAAGCAATATCGTACTGTTTCATAATTTCACATATGTCTTCAAAGTGCGTGTACAAGAAACTTTCTTTATGATGCAACATACACCACTGCGCCATAATAGAACCACCACGTGAGACAATACCCGTCACGCGATGAATCGTCATGGGAATATAACGAAGCAGAACACCAGCGTGGATTGTAAAGTAACTGACACCTTGCTCTGCTTGCTCAATCAATGTGTCACGGAATACTTCCCATGAAAGATCCTCCACTTTGCCGTTTACTTTTTCCAACGCTTGATATAACGGAACCGTTCCTACTGGGACAGGCGAGTTGCGAATGATCCATTCACGTGTTGTGTGGATGTTCTTTCCAGTTGATAAATCCATGATATTATCTGCACCCCAACGTGTAGCCCATGTCATCTTTTCCACTTCTTCAGCAATGGAGGAAGAGACCGCGGAATTTCCGATATTCGCATTGATTTTCACATGGAATTTACTTCCGATAATCATTGGTTCTGCTTCTGGGTGGTTAATATTGGACGGGATAATGGCTCGGCCTCTCGCAACTTCATCCCGTACAAGTTCAGGCGTTACATTTTCACGAATCGCAATGAACTCCATTTCAGGTGTAACGATCCCTTTACGTGCATAATGCATTTGTGTAACATTCATGCCGCTTTTTGCTCGTAATGGTTTGCGTTTCAACAAGGGAAATTCTGCGTCATTTTGCATTTGTTCCATTGAACGATACCCGTTATCTCGTGGCTTCACTTGTCTGCCTTCATATTCTTCTACGTCATTTCGTTCAACTATCCAGTTCTTCTTGATGTTTGGAAGTCCTTTTTTAATATCCACTGTGTAACCGGCTTCCGTGTATTTACCACTCGTATCATAGACACGGAAAGGTTCATTCGGTATTTCCCCTTGATCGGTTACAGTGGGGGATAACTCAATTTCGCGCATCGGTACAAGTATGTCTGGACAACTACCTTGTACATAAACTTTTCTACTTGCCGGAAAACATTCATGGATATGGATTTCTTCTTTCTTCTCTTGCATTTTGTCATCGTCTCCTTTTGAGGTGTGACATGACTCGATTCAAGTAAAGGGAATCGGCAACAAAAAAAGACCAGTTCCGTAGATAGGACCTGGTCTTCAAAACGCAAAAATACGCGTTGCAGATAAAATGAAAACTTCCCTACGCTGGTACGAGCCAGATCAGGTCCAAAGAGTCCGGAATGCGTGTATAATCATTCCATCTCAGTCCAATAACGTTGGACACCCCTAGTTATAGTATTTAATTGTGTGAACAGGAATAGTCTACCATACGCTCAGCCGTTTTAAAAGAGTTATTATACTTTTGATTTCCATACCACTCAAAAAAGCAAGTACTCATGAGAAGTGAATGTCTATGTATGACTTGTAGGATGCATAAGTAGTGATGACGTGAGATAATTAAATATGAAAAAACAAAAGAGGGAAGGATCGTTGTAATGAAGTTGTCGTCGTATAAAATATAAGCGAATGAGAAAGATGAGTGCTATGGGGATGTAAAGTCCAATTCATGAAGCTTGAGGAATCATGGTGCTTGTAGAACATTACATAGTAATTGAAGTCAGTAAAGAAATTATATTATTATGGTCAGGACATGCGTCCAGACAACTAACTAGAAATTTCATTCCAACAGAGGAGGTAACCACTATATGGCTTATGTATTACTAATTATCGGATTTGTATTATTGATAAAAGGAGCCGACTATTTTGTGGATGGCTCTTCAAATATCGCAAGACTGCTGCAAATTCCGCCTATTTTGATTGGTCTCACCATTGTAGCGCTCGGAACTAGCTCACCAGAAGCAACGGTCAGTATTATTGCGGCGATGGGTGGAAACGCAGACGTCGCAGTAGGGAACGTAGTGGGAAGTAATATATTCAATATTACTATCGTGGTAGGGATCGCGGCATTTCTGTTTCCGTTGAAAGTACAAAGTGAGACCATTCGCAAAGAAATTCCGTTTACTTTACTGGCAGGTATAGTGATGTTGGTATTGATGAGTGATATGGCATTACAAGGCTTCAGCAGCAATATGATCACGCGCGGTGATGGAATTATTTTCTTGCTATTCCTATCAATCTTTATGTACTATGTGATTGAACTTGGCCTTCGAAGCCGTCAAAATGCCACACTTACACAAGCCACTGATAATGTGAAGTGGGGAAAGAATATCCTCATTACACTAGTTGGGCTGGCGGCAATTATTTTCGGAGGAGATTTGGTTGTCGATAA